>NZ_CP014275.1:4355000-4432500 GCF_001578105.1 Martelella sp. AD-3
ATCTATGGCGTCTTCGCCGAAACCTCGGTCACCCAGGTCTTCATCGGCGGCATCGGCATCGGCGTCATCACCGCCATCGGCTATTGTCTCGTCATCATCGGCATCAGCCTCGTGCGGCCCGACCTCGTTCCCTCGCGCGATACCTCACCCGTCAATGCCGAAGGCCGCGCCGCCATCCTTCAGGTGATCCCGATCACCGTGCTTGTGCTTTTGATCTTCGGCGGCATGTTCTCGGGTTTTTTCACCGCGACGGAAGCCGGCGCTGTCGGCGCGCTCGGCACCATTTTGCTTGCCACCGCCACCGGGCGGCTGACGAAGCGGAACATCACCCACTCCCTCATCGATACCGTGACCTCGACCGGCGCCCTGTTCATCATCGGGGTGGGGGCTGCGATGTTCACCCGCTTTCTCGGAATTTCAGGGCTGTCGCACTTCCTCTCGTCCTTCGTTGCCGACGCGGATCTCGGCTATTTCAAGCTGATGCTGATCATCGTGCTGATCTACCTGGCGCTCGGCACCTTCATGGAACCGTTCGGCGCCATGCTGACGACGCTGCCGATCTTCCTGCCGATCCTCAGGGCCGAGGACATCAGCCTCGTCTGGTTCGGCGTCGTCGTGGTGAAGATGCTGGAAATCGGCATGATCACGCCGCCGGTCGGCATGAATGTCTTCGTCATCAAGAATGTGGCGGGCAAATATGTCACGATCGCACAGGTCTTCGCCGGCGTCCTGCCCTTCATCATCATGGATCTCTTCGTGATCGCGCTGGTGATCGCCGCGCCCTCGGTGGTGATGTTCCTGCCGGATCTCCTGAAGTGAGCGGCAGGCTACGCCGGACCGGGCACGCTGCGGAAATCATTGCCCGCGGACTGTTCCAGCGCGGCGACGAACAGGCGCTGCTCGGCCGTCGGCGTCACATTGGTGCGCATGGAAACCCCGACCGGCCCGCCGAGGAGATCGTCTTCGATGGCAAGCGTTGCCAGCGTTCCACCTTCAAGCTCGTCGCGCACCACGCCCTCGGAGATGAACCAGACCGTGTCGGATTGAAGCACGACCCGCCGCCCGAAGGCGAGGGCCACGCTCTCGAAGGCGGGTTCCGGCTGGGCGAGGCCAAGCGCATGCAGATAGGCCGTCACCAGCGGCGCAATCACCGCGCCCGGCGGCGGCAGCATCAGCGGATGGCTCCTGAGGGCTTCGGCATCGGGAATGAGACCGTCGAGCGGGTGGCCGCTGCGCACGACGGCAACGATCCGTTCCGAATAGAGCTGACGGAAGGAAAGCCCCTCCATCAGCGCCGCGGAAGCCATGCGGCCGACGACCATATCGAGCGCGCCTTCTCTCAACTGGGAAAGCAGCAGCCAGTTGGGCCCGGTGGTGACCCGCAGCATGCATTGGGGTGCGGTTTCGCGAAGCTTCAGGGCCGCCTGGGGCACGAGCGCGGTAGAGGCGGTCGGGAGCGCGCCGACGATGAGGCGGGTGCGCGCGGGACGGCCCTCGCGCACCAGATCCTGGGCGCGGATGAGGTCCACCAGCGCCTGACCGCCAAATTGCTGGAAGGTCTTGCCCGCCTGCGTCAGCGTCAGCCGGCGGCCGGAGCGGTCGAACAGCTCGACCCGCAGGATGTCCTCCAGCTCGCGAATGGTTTTCGAGACGGCGGGCTGGCTGACGTGAAGCGCGTTCGCAGCCTCGCTGAGCGAACCGCGGCGCGCGGTTTCCAGAAACGAGCGCAGATGGCGCATGCGCAGGCGAGGGTCAAGCATTGTTAACCTATAGGTTATGCGAATTTCCTCTAAATATAATTTTTTGCGCCTTCTGGCTATGGCAAAACAGGCTGGGAGGAAGCGCATGATCATTCACGCAGAAGACACGGCACTTCATGTGCGCCAGGAAGGGCCGGAGGACGGCCGCGCGGTTTTGTTCATCAATTCGCTGGGGACCGATCTCAGGGTCTGGGACCGGCTCATAGAGCTTATGCCGAAGGGGCTTCGGCTCGTCCGCTATGACAAGCGCGGCCACGGGCTTTCCAGCCTTGGTCCCGCCGGTGCCGGCCTTTCCATCGAAACCCTTGCCGATGACGCGATCGCCATTTGCGAGGCGCTGAAGCTCGAAGACGTGACGCTCGTCGGCCTTTCGATCGGCGGGCTGGTCGCGCAGTCCGTGGCGTTGAAGCGGCCCGACCTCGTTCGCGCCGTGGTGCTGATGGATACGGCGATGCGCATCGGCACCGCCGAAATGTGGGGCGAGCGCATCGCAGCGCTTGGGGCCGGCGGCATCGCCGCGATCTCCGATGCCGTTCTCGCCCGCTGGTTCGCGCCGGACTTTCTGGCGTCATCCGAGGCCGCGATGTGGCGCGCCATGCTGGAACGCACCCCGCTGGAAGGCTACATCGCCTGCTGCAAGGCGCTGGCCGGCGCGGATTACACCAACCGCGCGGCGGAAGTGAAATGTCCGGTGCTGGCGCTTTGCGGCGCGCTCGACGGGTCGACGCCGCCCGATCTCGTGCGCGAGACCGCCGTTGCCTACAGGGCGCCGTTTCACCTGATCGTAAATGCCGGCCACCTGCCGCCGGTGGAACAGCCCGAGGCCGTTGCGAGCCTTCTTTCCGGCTTCTTGCAGAGCACGTCCGAGAGCGCCGGTGGCGGTCGCCTTGAAACCGGCATGCGGGTTCGCCGCGCGGTTCTGGGCGATGCCCATGTCGATCGCGCCGAAGCGGCGAAGACGCCGCTCGATGAAGCCTTTCAGACATTGATCACCGAAAGCGCCTGGGGCACGGTCTGGGCCTCCGACGCGATCAGCCGGCGCGAACGCTCGATGCTGACGCTGGCGCTTCTGGCGGCAACCGGCAATTTCGAGGAAATCCCGATGCATATCCGCGCGACGACGCGCACCGGGGCCAGCCGGCGGGATGTGGTGGAGGCCTTCCAGCATGTCGCCATCTATGCCGGCGTGCCGCGCGCCAATCATGCCCTGAAACTTGCAAAGGCGGCCTTTGCCGCAATGGAGGAGAATAACGATGACTGACCTGGGACCCCTGATCCCGCGAAACCGGATGGTCCATCCGCCGGCCTTCACCCCGGGCTACAAGACCTCGGTTGCCCGCTCGCCGAACCTGCCGCTCCTCTCCCTGGAAAGCGGCCCCTCGGAGGAGACCGGTCCGGTCTTCGGGCACAACCAGCTCGGCCCGCTCGACAACAATCTGATCCTCAACTGGACGAAGGGCGAGGCGCCGGCCGTTGGCGAACGGATCCTGGTTTATGGCCGTATCATGGATGAACGCGGCAAACCGGTGCCGGAAACGCTGATCGAGATCTGGCAGGCCAATGCCGGCGGACGTTACCGCCACAAGAAGGACACCTATTTCGCGCCGCTCGATCCGAATTTCGGCGGCTGCGGGCGCACGATCACCGATGCCGAGGGCAACTATCAGTTCCTCACCATCAGGCCCGGCGCCTATCCCTGGCCCAATGGCGGCAATGACTGGCGGCCGATGCATATCCACGTCTCCGTCTACGGCCACAGCTTCGGCCAGCGCCTGATCACCCAGATGTATTTCGAGGGCGATCCGCTGATCCCGCTCTGTCCGATTGCCAACACCGTGCGTCAGCGCGGCGATCTCGACGGGCTCGTCGCGCCGCTCGACATGAACATGTCGCGACCGCATGATTTCCTGGCCTACAAGTTCGACATCGTCCTGCGCGGCCGCCGCCAGACTATGTTCGAGAACAAGATGGAGGGGATGTGATATGGTTCAGAAACTCGAAAATCTCAAGGAAACGGCATCCCAGACCGCCGGTCCCTACGTCCATATCGGCCTGATGCCGACCTATGCCGGCAATCCCGGCTCCTACGAGGAGGAGATCGGTGCGAGTCCCATTTCGGAAGGGGCGAAGGGCGAGATCATCGAAATCCGCGGTCAGGTCTTCGACGGAACGGGCAATGCGATCCGCGATGCCATGCTGGAAAGCTGGCAGCCGGATGCCTCCGGCATCTTTCCCGGCCAACCGGGCGCCGATCCGGCCGTCTCCGGTCTCTGCCGCTTCGCCGCCGATGCCGACAGCGGCGAGTTCGTGCTGAAAACCGTCAAGCCCGGCGCCTTCAGGGGCAGGGGCGGTTCGCATAACGCGCCGCATATCTCGCTGTGGATCGTCGCGCGCGGCATCAATATCGGTCTCAACACCCGCATCTACTTCGATGACGAGGACAATGCCGATGACCGTATCCTCAAGGCCGTTGAGCTGAAGCATCGCGTGCCGACGCTGATCGCGAAGAAAACCGGTGACGGGCAATACCGCTTCGACATCCGCCTTCAGGGCGACGCCGAAACGGTGTTTCTGGATATCTGACGGGTCAGCAAACCTCGCCGCCACCAATCTCCCCCTTGAGGGCAGGGCTCTCGCAAATAGCGTTGCCGCACAGCCCTCAAGGCTTCTCGCCCCGGAGGGGAGAGATGTCGCGACAGCGACAGTGAGGGGGGAACTTATCCACGCGGACGCCCCCATGAACGGAAGTGCTGCTTCACCCGCACTGCCCCTTGCGGGGCATCTCTCCCGCACGCGGGAGAGCGTATATGGAGCGACATCCGAGGCCATCTGCGAAAGCCCTCCCCTCAAGGGGGGAGATAGGCCAAGTGCGGTTGGCTTTCGACGGGCTTGAAGGCATTCTTTCCGAGTCAATCAGATAGAAGTGGCCCGGTTTTTCAAGGAGCACCACGCGTGACCATATCGGCATTCGAACATCCCTGGCTCGGCGGCTATTTCGGCGACCCGGAAACCGCCGCGATCTGGTCGCCGGAGCGGCAATTGCGGCACATGCTGGCCTTCGAGGCAGCCTGGAGCCGGGCGCTGGGCGTCTCAGGCTTCTGCGATGCCGGGGAAGCCGAAATGGCGGCGAAGGCAATCGAGGCGGCTGAGATTTCGCCCGAAGCGCTCAGGCCGGGCATGGCCGCAGACGGCGTGCCGGTGCCGGCGCTTCTTGCTCTTCTGCGCAAGAGCGTGCCGGATGCCGCCCTGCACAAGGGCGCAACCTCTCAAGACGTGGTCGACACCGCGCTGGCCCTGACCTTGCGGGAGACGACCGCGCTGTTTCTCGACCGCCTGGCAGAGCTTGGCGCAGCCTTGAAGGCGCTTGAGAGCGCTTATGGCGATGAGACGCTCATGGGCCGCACGCGGATGCAGGCGGCGGCCGAGATCAAGGTCCGCGAGCGGATCGCCACATGGCGGCTGCCGCTCGCAGACCATGCCGATCGGCTGAGCGCCCTTGGGCCGCGCGTCGAAAAGGTTCAGATCGGCGGGGCTGCCGGCGACCGTGCGGCGCTTGGCGAAAAGGCGGACGCCATGGTCGCCTCCGTCGCTGCCGAACTGGGTCTCCGGCCGACCGGCAAGGCCTGGCACGCCATGCGCGAGGGCATTGCCGACTATGCCTCGACGCTCTCGCTGGTTTCCGGAACGCTTGGCAAGATGGGTCAGGACGTGGCGCTGATGGCCCAGCAGGGCATTGACGAGATCGCCCTTTCCGGCGGCGGCGGTTCGTCCGCCATGCCGCACAAGAGCAACCCGGTCCTGGCCGAGCTTCTGGTGACGCTCGCGCGGTTCAACGCGGTGCAGGTCTCCGGCCTGCATCACGCGCTCGTCCATGAACAGGAACGCTCGGGCGCGGCCTGGAACCTTGAGTGGATGATCCTGCCGCAGATGGCGCTTGCAACCGGTCGGTCTCTTTCGGCGGCGCTTGAGCTTTGCGGCAGGATCAGGCGGATCGGCAAGGGGTAGCGGGCCGTCCGCATTTCAGCCTCAGAAGGTCACGCCCTCCGCCTCCAGCCTCTCCAGTACAAGTTCGGCCGATGTCAGCCGTTCGGCGGCGTTGCGGGCAAAGGCAAGTGTCAGCAGTTTGCGCCGCGCCGGCGGCAGCCTGTGCTCGGGTGCGGGCCGGATGACTTCAGCGCCGTAGCGATCGGCGAGCAGCAGGCCGCAATCTTCCGGAAAGATGTCGAGCGGCACGCCCGCATGGGTGGCGAAGAACAGCCGGTCGCAGTAGTCGCGGTATTCCGGCCATTTGGTGTCGACGCGAAAATCCTCGATCGATGACTTGATCTCGATGATCCAGATCTCGCCTTTCTCGGTGAGACAGATGAGGTCGGCGCGGCGGCCGTTCCTGAGCGTCATCTCGCTGATCGAGGCGTTGCGCATATGTTTCATCAGGTACTGGACGCCGCGGCGGACCAAGAGCGCCCGTTCGGACTGGCGGCCGTCGGCCGTCGGGTTCTTGGCGTGAAGATCGACAATCGCCATGGAACTTCCTTTTGATCGATGCATTTTCACAACAGCGCGGTGCCGCCGTGAGGTCGTTTACATGGCTTCCCACCACTTGCGCTTGTCACGCAATGAAATGTTAACCATAAGCTTTTATCAGCTAACTATTATCACTTTTCGCTTCAATCGTCGCCACGAGACCGCTCATGCACATCAGAACGCTTCTTCTTGCACTCTCTCTAACCGGACTGCTTGCCGCTGCGGGCTGCACCACGACCGACGGCATGTCCTCGGGCAAGATGGCGCCGATCTCCGCTTATGCGGCCGTCAGTGACGAGGGTATCGATCTGCCGCGCGTCCCGATTACCGAGGTCGACGACAAGTATCGACGCCAGGTCGTGGACTACGAGACGGATGAAGCGCCCGGCACGATCGTGGTCGATACCAAGGAGCGCCTGCTTTATTACGTCGAGGAAGACGGCAAGGCCGTGCGTTACGGCATCGGCGTCGGCCGCGACGGTTTCCGCTGGTCCGGCAACGCCTATATCGGCCGCCGCGCCGAGTGGCCCACCTGGTATCCGCCGTCGGCCATGATCAAGCGCCAGCCGGAACTGAAGGAATATGCCGGCGGCATGGAGCCCGGCATCATGAACCCGCTTGGCGCCCGCGCGCTCTACCTCTATCGCAACGGCAACGACACCATGTTCCGCATCCACGGCAATCCCAACTGGACCTCGATCGGCCAGGCGGTTTCCTCCGGCTGCATCCGCATGATCAACCAGGACATCATCGACCTTTATGCCCGCGTCGACCCCGACAAGCGCACCAAGGTCGTCGTGCTGCCGGGCTGATTGCGGCGGCGACGCAGTTTCGAGGGCGGTTCTCCGGAGCCGCCTTTTTCATTTGCAAATCCGCGAATTGCAGCGCCCGCGCTTGATTTTGGCGACTGCTTCGATAGATAGAGCCGATACACTTCAAGCGGCATGACCTTTCGCCGCATCCCGAAAGGCCCGGCTATGCAGACCCCCTATTACCTCATCGACAGGTCCAGACTTCAGGAAAACCTCGACAAGATCGCCTGGCTGCGCGAGGCTTCCGGCGCCAAGGCGTTGCTGGCGCTCAAATGCTTTGCGACGTGGTCGGTCTTCGACCAGATGCGCCGGTATATGGACGGCACCACCTCGTCCTCGCTTTATGAGGTCAAGCTCGGTTACGAAAAATTCGGCGGCGAGACCCATGCCTATTCGGTGGCCTACGGCGAAGACGAGATCGACGAGGTGCTGGCGAACTGCGACAAGATCATCTTCAACTCGATCGGCCAGTTGAAGCGTTTTCAGGCGCAGTCGGAGGGCAGGATCCGGGGCCTGCGCGTCAACCCGCAGGTCTCGACCTCGGATTTCGACCTTGCCGATCCGGCTCGTCCCTTCTCGCGCCTTGGCGAACACGACCCGGCGGTGATTGAAACCGTCCTCGATCAGGTTTCGGGCTTCATGTTTCACAACAACTGCGAAAACGAGGATTTCGACCGTTTCGACGAAATGCTCACCGTCATCGAGCAGCGCTTCGGTCATCTTATTTCCCGTCTCGACTGGGTGAGTCTCGGCGGCGGCATTCATTTCACCGGCGAGAACTATCCGCTGGAAAAGCTCGCTGCACGGCTCAAGGCTTTTGCCGAAAAATACAGTGTGCAGGTCTATCTGGAGCCCGGTGAGGCGGCCATCACGGGGGCTGCGACGCTGGAAGTCACTGTGCTCGATACGCTGAACAACGGCAAGGAGCTTGCCATTGTCGATTCATCGATCGAGGCGCATATGCTCGACCTGCTGATCTACCGCGAGAGCGCGAAGATTTCGCCCGATACCGGGCCGCACAAGGTGATGATCTGCGGAAAATCCTGCCTTGCCGGCGATATTTTCGGCGAGTTTTCCTTTGAGCAACCGGTCAAGGTCGGCGACCGTCTGTCGATCGAGAACGCCGCCGGTTACACGATGGTCAAGAAGAACTGGTTCAATGGCGTGAAAATGCCGTCGATCGCGATCCGCGAGGAGAATGGCGAGATCCGCACCGTTCGCGAGTTTGGCTATGACGATTTCAGATCCGCCCTGTCGTGAGGCCGGGCTGACCCCGCGGAGCGGTTCGCCGCTCCAACCCTTGATTTCGGGCAGGCGAAGCTGCCCAAAACCGGAGGCGTTGTTCCGATGAAGAAAAATGTGCTGATTATCGGCGCGGGCGGCGTGGCCCAGGTGGTCGCCCATAAATGTGCCCAGAACAATGATGTGCTCGGCGATATTCATATCGCCTCGCGCACCAAGGCGAAATGCGACGCGATCATCGAGAGCGTGCTGGAAAAGAAGGCGATGAAAGAGGATGGCGTTTTGCTCGCCCATCAGCTTGATGCGCTCGACATCCCGTCAACTGTGGCGCTGATTAACCAGACCGGCGTCGAGATCGTCATCAATGTCGGCACGGCCTTCCTCAACATGTCGGTTCTGGAAGCCTGCCTTGAAACGGGCGCGGCCTATATCGACACGGCCATCCATGAGGAGCCCGACAAGATCTGCGAAACGCCGCCGTGGTATGCGAATTACGAGTGGAAGCGCAAGGATCGCTGCGCTGAAAAGGGCGTCACCGCCATTCTCGGCGCCGGTTTCGATCCGGGCGTCGTCAATGCCTATGCGCGGCTCGCCAAGGATGACTATGTCGACGACATCACCGATATCGACATTGTCGACATCAATGCCGGCAGCCACGGCAAGTATTTCGCCACGAATTTCGACCCGGAAATCAATTTCCGCGAATTCACCGGCACGGTCTATGCCTGGCAGAACAATGAATGGACGACGAACAGGATGTTCGAGGTCGGCCATGAATTCGATCTGCCGGTGGTCGGCAAGCAGAAGGCCTATATGTCCGGCCATGACGAAATCCACTCGCTGTCGAAGAATATGGGCTCGCCCAATGTCCGCTTCTGGATGGGCTTCGGCGATCACTACATCAACGTTTTCACCGTGCTGAAAAGCCTCGGCCTCTTGTCCGAACAGCCGGTGATGACGGCGGAAGGCCAGGAAGTGGTGCCGCTGAAGGTGGTCAAGGCGGTTCTGCCCGATCCGTCATCGCTGGCGCCGAATTATACGGGCAAGACCTGCATCGGCGATTTCGTCAAGGGCACGAAGGACGGCAAGCCGGCGGAAGTCTTCATCTACAACGTCTCCGACCACAAGGAGGCTTACAATGAAGTCGGTTCCCAGGGCATTTCGTTCACCGCCGGCGTTCCCCCGGTCGCCGCCGCCATTCTGGTCGCGTCGGGAGAATGGGACGTGAAGACCATGGCCAATGTCGAGGAACTGCCGCCGAAGCCCTTCCTCAACATCCTGAACCAGATCGGCCTGCCGACCCGGATCAAGGACGAGAACGGCGACCGCGCGCTCGATTTTTCGAAGTCGGTTTAGCTTTTCGAAACAAGACAGGGGCTGGCGCGGGGCGTCTTAAACCGCCGCGCCGGCTTCAGCGTGCAAGGCCGAACTGGATTTCGATCCTGTGATAGCCGGCTTTGGCGCCGTTCCATTTGTGATAGATTTCTCGGCTTTCGCCCGAAAAATCGTGGCGCGAGAACCGGATTTCCTCCACCAGCGGCGCATAGCCCTGCGTGAACAGACCCCGCATCGTGCCCTGATAGGTCCGCGTTGCCACCATGATCGGCTCGAAGCGGCTGAGCTCAAAACGGCCTGCATGGTTATAGTCCTCGGGCTTTCGGACCGGATAGCAAATCGTCCAGTCAAAACGCGTCTTTCCATCCTGCGGCAGGTTCCGCGCGACGAAAACCCAAGGTCCCGCCATGGCGAGCCCGTATTCCGCCGCCTCGCTTTCGATCTCGGGGGATAAGGTCGCCGCCGCCGCCTTAACGTCACGGATGGCGAGAAATCGCTTCCCGGTTAGCGCCCAGAATGCATCAGTCTCAACGATCTTCATCAGAACCGGCCTCTTTTGACATGCATGATGGAACGCATTAACTGGACAATCGTCCGGAGCCAACGAATATTCTAGAATGAACTTGCCAAGTTCATCGGGAAAGCCGCACCCTTTAGAAAAATATTTCTCACAAGGCAAAGTGCGCTCCGGAACCTTTTCCGCCCGGCTATTCATGATAATGATGTTGGCAAAACGCTGAAAAGAACGAAGCCCATGTCGCTGAAAGACAAACGCATTCTCCTGATCATTTCCGGCGGGATCGCGGCTTACAAGAGCCTCGATCTGATCCGCAGGCTGAAGGAACGCGGCGCACGGGTGACGCCGGTGATGACGGCGGCGGCGCAGCAATTCATTACCCCGCTGGCCGTCGGCGCGCTGTCCGGCGGGCATGTGTTTACCGATCTTTTCTCCCGCACGGAGGAACAGGATGTCGGCCATATCCGCCTTGCGCGCGAGAACGATCTGATCGTGGTCGCGCCCGCCACCGCCGATCTGATGGCCAGGATGGCGACGGGACTGGCAAATGATCTGGCGAGCGCCGTGCTGCTGGCGCGCGACTGTCCGGTTCTGCTGGCGCCGGCGATGAACCCGAAAATGTGGTCGGCAGCCCCGACCAAGCGCAATCTGGCGACGCTTCTTGCGGATGGCGCAAAGACCGTCGGCCCGATGGCCGGCGAGATGGCCGAAAGCGGCGAGGCCGGAACCGGCCGCATGGCCGAGCCGATGGAAATCGTTGTCGCGATCGAGACCTTGTTCGATGATGCGCCGAAGCCCCTTCAGGGAAAACGCGCGGTCGTCACGTCCGGCCCCACCTATGAGCCGATCGATCCGGTGCGCTATATCGCCAACCGCTCGTCCGGCCGCCAGGGCCATGCCATCGCCGCAGCGCTTGCCGAGCTTGGCGCGGATGTGACGCTCGTCTCCGGCCCGGTGACGATTGCCGATCCCGGGGGCGTGACCACCGTTCATGTGGAAAGCGCCCGCGACATGCTGACCGCCGTGGAGGCGGCGCTTCCCGCCGATATCGCCGTCATGGTCGCCGCCGTCGCCGACTGGCGGGCGGCCGAAAACGCAACGCAGAAGATGAAGAAGAGGCCCGGCGAGGCCCCGCCGCCGCTCGCGCTTGCGGAAAACCCCGACATCCTGAAGACCATCGGGAATCACCAGCGCCGTCCGGCGCTCGTCGTCGGCTTTGCCGCCGAGACCAGCGATGTTGCCGCTTATGCCCGCGACAAGCTTTCCCGCAAGGGCGCCGACCTGATCGTCGCCAATGACGTATCGAAGGAGGGCGTCATGGGCGGCGCCCGCAACGAAGTGACGCTGGTGACGAAGGACGGCGCCGAGACCTGGCCGGACCTCGACAAGACCGAGGTCGCGGCAAGGCTCGCGGCGTGGATCGCCAATCGGTTCTGAGCAAGGCCTGGAGCGCGTCCAGGAAAGCGGACATGCTCTATCGCCGCTCCTGCAGCCGCTTGATCACCGCCGCGCGCACATCCTCGCCCTCGGCGTTCAGCGCCCGGTCCAGCGCCTTCATCCGTCGGCGCAGCGTGTTGAGCTCGTCCATCAGGCCGAGAACCACCGGAACTGCCTCGTCATTGACCTCGAGATCCTCCGTCAGCTCGACAATCAGTTGCAGGCGCGCGAGGTCGGTCTCGTCGAAAGCCGGGCCGCGTTCGCCCTGGCGGGGCTTGACCCATGATCGGGTGACGCAGATTTCCAGACGTTCGGCGCTCAGCCGGCCGACCCGTTCCAGCACTTGCGTTTTCGTCATGATGATCATCGCCGGCCTCCTTTCCAGCCCGCGCGCGGATCGTGCGGATGGCTCGCGCGCCAGGCCTTGAGCGCTTCCTCAAGGGCGGGGTCCGCCTTTGGCGGCAGCACGATCTTCAGCGTCACCAGCATATCGCCGGTCCCGCCGCCTGTTTTCGGCGCGCCCTTGCCCTTCAACCGCATCACGCGGCCGGAGCTTGAATGGGCCGGAACCTTCAGGTTGACCCGGCCGTCGATTGTCGGCACCGAGATGGTTGCGCCCAGCACTGCCTCGTCGATGCCGACGGGCAGGTCGATCTTGATGTCGTCGCCGTCGCGGGTGAAGACGGGATCGGGCAGGACCTCGACGCGCACATAGGCATCGCCCGGCGGCCCGCCATTGATGCCCGGTTCGCCCTTGCCGGCAAGCCGCAGCGTCTTGCCGTCCTCGATACCGGCGGGAATGGCGAGCGCGATCTTGCCGCCTTCGGGCAGGCCGACCGTCTTCTTCGCGCCAGTGAGCGCCTCGATGAGGCTGACCTGGAGGTGAAAGTGGCGATCCTGCCCGCGCATGCGCATCGAACCACGCTCCCCGAATGAACCGCCGGATGCCCTGCCGCCGAAGGCGCGAGCGAAGAAATCGCCAAGATCGTCGAACCCGCCCTCGAATTCGTAGCGCGCGCTTGGGTCGGCCTCGGCATGGGCGCGGTAATATTGCCGCTCCGGCCGTTCCTGCTGGTTGATGTCGATCTCGCCGGCATCGAAGCGCCGGCGTTTTTCCGGATCGCTCAAAAGGTCATAGGCCGCCGTCACCTGGCCGAACTGTTCGGCCTTGGCGGCGTCACCGGGGTTGAGGTCCGGGTGAAGTTTCTTGGCAAGCTGCCGGTAGGCCTTCTTGATCTCGTCTGGAGAGGCTGTCTTGGCAACGCCGAGCAATTGATAGGGGTCGTGTTGTTGTTGCGCCATGATTGTGACCTTGATCAATCGGCGGACCGGCCGCCTTGTCTTATGATATGGGAATGTCCGTTTCCGCTTTCCAGACTCCGTGAAGCCGCCTGGCGAAGCAGAACGACACTTGCAAAACCGTTATAATAACGTATATACGAAACTACGTAGTTTTTAGCGAGGAGTTTGCAATGTCTCTCGATCGTGCCGTTCTGGCCTTTGCCGGTATCATGGTTCTTCTGTCGGTGGTTCTGACAGTCTTCGTCAGCATCTACTGGCTGTGGTTCACCGCCTTCATCGGCCTCAACATGCTGCAATCGGCCTTCACGGGCTTCTGCCCGGCGGCCATGATTTTCAGGAAGCTTGGCATCAAGCCCGGCACCGCATTCTGAAAGGCGAGATAATGATGCCCAAAGCGCTTGCATGGCGCGGCATGGCCGCGCTTCTTGCCGCCTTCCTTGCTGCCGTCTCAGCCTCTGCCGCGATGCTGAAGGTCGAGCCGATGACCGTGCCGGAATGGAAGGCCGTCTATGGCGAGGTCAAGGCTCGCGACACGGTTCCGGCGCGCGCCCGCATCGGCGGCACGCTCGAGCAGCTGTCGCTGACAGAGGGCGATATGGTCAACGAAGGCGATGTGATCGGCACCGTCCGGGACGACAAGCTCGATTATCAGGTCGCCGCCTACGAGGCGCAGCTGAAAGGGCTTAACGCCTCGCTCGAGAACGCGCGCTCGGAACTGGAACGGGGCGAAAACCTCAACAAGCGCGGGGTGATGAGCAACCAGCAGCTCGATACGCTGAGGACCCAGGTCGATGTGGTCGTCAACAACATCGCCTCGGTCAACGCCAATATGGAGGTCGTCCGCCAGCAATTGCGCGAGGGCGATATCCTTGCTCCGGCATCCGGCCGCGTGCTGCGGGTGCCCGTCGTCGAGGGTTCGGTGATCCTGCCCGGCGAGACGGTCGCCACGATCGGTTCCGGTGGCTTTTTTCTGAGGCTTGCGATCCCCGCCCGCCACGCGAACCTTCTGGAGGAGGGGGCGTCCATCGAGATCAGCCGCCCCGATGCCGAGGGTGAAGCCACCGGCAAACTGGTAAAACTCTATCCGGAACTCGACAACAACCGCGTGATCGCCGACGTGGAAGTCGACGGGCTGAAAACCGGCTATGTCAACCAGCGCTTTCTGGTGCGCGTGCCGATCGGCGAGCGCGAGGCCCTCTTCGTGCCCGAAAATGCCGTGACCACACGCCACGGGCTCGATTTCGTCACCGTCGCCCTGGATGACGGCAGGACGCGGGAGAAGACCGTGATGACCGGCGGCAACGCCGACATCAAGGGTCAGACCATGACCGAGATACTGACCGGGCTTTCCCCCGGCGATGAGGTAATCGTCCCATGAAACCGCACAAGCTTGGTCTTGCCGGCGGGCTGACCAAATCCTTCATCGCTTCGCCGCTGACGCCGCTCTTCCTTCTGGCGGCGCTGGCGCTCGGCCTTGTGGCATTGTTCACCTTGCCGCGCGAGGAAGAGCCGCAGATCTCCGTTCCCATGGTCGACATCATCGTCCAGGCCCCGGGGCTGAAGGCGGAGGATGCCGTCAAGCTCGTCTCCGAACCGCTGGAGACGATCATCAAGGGCATCAATGATGTCGAGCATGTCTATTCGCAGACATCCGACAACCAGGTCATGGTCACGGCCCGCTTCATGGTCGGCACGCCAGCCGACAGCGCGGTGCTGCGCGTCCATGACAAGGTCATGGCCAATATGTCCGACATCCCCGTCGGCATTCCCGAACCGCTGATTATCGGCCGCACGATCGACGACGTCGCCATTGTCGCGCTGACGCTGACGCCCGCCGACGGCCGGGATGCGGGCATCACCGCAAACGACCTGACCCGGGTGGCGCGCGAACTGCAGACCGAACTCACCAAGATTGACGAGGTGGGGCTCACCTATCTGGTCGGCGAGACCGGCGAGGCGATCCGCATCGCTCCCGATCCCGAACGGCTGGCGCTCTATGGCGTGACGCTGAAGTCGCTGACCGGCAAGGTGACGGCGGCCAACCGCGCCTTTTCCACCGGCACGGTGCGCGACAACGGCATGCAGATCGACGTCATGGCCGGCCAGACCCTGTCGTCGCCCGGCGAGATCGGCAATCTCCTGCTGACCAGCGCCGATGGCCGCCCGGTCTATGTCCGTGATGTCGCCGACATCTCCTATATCACCAATGATTCCGACGCGATTGCCTCCTCGGTCACGCTTGCCGAAGACGGAACGATGGAGCGCGTTCCGGCTGTCACGCTGGCGATTGCCAAGCGCGCCGGGGCGAACGCGGTTAATGTCGCGCACGACATTCTCCACCGCGTCGATGAGTTGAAGGGCACGCTCATTCCCGACACGATGGCCGTTTCGGTCACCCGGGACTATGGCGAGACGGCCAACGAGAAGGCGAACGAACTGCTCTTCCATCTGGCGCTTGCCACGGTGTCGATCATCATCCTCGTCTGGGTGGCGATCGGGCTCAGGGAAGCGCTTGTCGTTGCCATCGTCATTCCGGTGACGATCCTGCTGACGCTGTTTGCCGCCAATATCATGGGCTACACGCTGAACCGCGTGTCGCTGTTCGCGCTGATCTTCTCCATCGGCATCCTGGTGGATGACGCCATCGTCGTGATCGAGAACATCGCCCGCCACTGGGCGATGCCCGACGAGCGCACCCGCGTTCAGGCGGCAATCGAAGCCGTGGCGGAAGTCGGCAATCCGACGATCGTCGCGACGCTGACGGTCGTGGCCGCCCTTCTGCCGATGATGTTCGTCTCGGGCATGATGGGCCCCTATATGAGCCCGATCCCGGCGGTGGCATCGGCCGCGATGATCTTCTCCTTCTTCGTCGCCGTGATGATCACGCCCTGGCTGATGGTGAGGATTGCCGGCAAAGCCAAGCTCCATGCCGAGGACGGCCATGGCGGCGGGGCGCTCGGCCGCGCCTATGCGGCGGTCGCCCGCCCGATCCTGAAGACGAAGTTCCGCTCCTGGACCTTCATCGGGCTGGTGCTGGTCGCCACCTTCGGCTCGCTCAGCCTGTTCTACACCAAACATGTCACCGTCAAGCTGCTGCCCTTCGACAACAAGTCGGAACTGCAGGTGACGATCGACCTGCCCGAGGGCGCCTCGGTCGAGGAGACCGACGCCATTGCCCAGGCCGTTGCCGATGTGGTGCTGCAGACGCCCGAGGTGCTGTCGGTCCAGACCCATGCCGGCACGGCCTCGCCCTTCAACTTCAACGGCCTTGTCCGCCATTACTACATGCGCAACCGGCCGGAGATGGGCGATGTCCAGATCAATCTGACGCCGAAAGGCGATCGCGACCGCTCGAGCCACGAGATCGCGCTGGATCTGAGAAAGAAGATCCTGGCGGCGGTGCCCGTGCCTGCGGGCAGTTCGCTGAAGGTCGTCGAGCCGCCGCCCGGTCCGCCGGTCATGGCGACGCTGTTGGCGGAAATCTACGGCCCGGATGCCGAAACCCGTCGCGCTGTTGCCGAAAAGGTCAAGGAGGCCTTCCGCTCCGTGCCCTTTATCGTCGATGTCGATGACAGCTACGGTCAGCAGACGCGGCGTCTGAGGGTTGCGATTTCCGGCGACGATCTGGAAAGCTATGGCGTTGCCGAACAGGACGTTTTCGACGCGCTGTCGGCGCTGAACGGCACCGCCACGGTTGGCTACTCCCACCGCGGCGGCGGTCGTCCGCCGATCCCGATCGAGATCGGCCGCACCAAGGACCAGAAGGTGCTCGACGAGACTTTCCTGTCGACGCCGGTCGCGTCCGCCACCGGCGGAACCGCCTCTGTCGTCGAACTCGGCGACGTCGTGACGGTCACCGAAGAGCCGACCTCCTACGCCATCTTCCGCCACAACGGTCACTATGCCGACATGGTGACCGGCGAACTGGCAGGCGATTTCGAAGCGCCGCTCTACGGCATGCTCGCCGTTCAGGACGCGATCGACGCGATGGACTGGGGCGACCTGCCGAAGCCTGTCATCAAGCTGCACGGCCAGCCGGAAGATGAATCCGAGCCGGTTCTGCTGTGGGACGGCGAATGGGAGGTCACATGGGTCACGTTCCGCGATATGGGCGCCGCCTTCATGGTTGCGCTTCTCGGGATCTATATCCTCGTCGTCGCCCAGTTCGGCTCGTTCAAGGTGCCACTGGTGATCCTGACGCCGGTGCCGTTGACCTTTATCGGCATCATGCTCGGCCACTGGATGTTCAACGCGCCGTTCACGGCGACCTCGATGATCGGCTTCATCGCGCTCGCCGGCATCATCGTGCGCAATTCGATCCTGCTGGTCGACTTCATCCGGCATACCAAGTCGGATGACGTGCCGATGATCGACACGTTGATCGCGGCGGGTTCGATCCGCTTCAAGCCGATCCTGCTGACTGCGCTTGCGGCGATCATCGGCGCGGCCGTCATCCTGGCCGATCCGATCTTCCAGGGTCTTGCAATCTCGTTGCTGTTCGGCCTCATCTCGTCGACCCTGCTGACGGTGCTGATCATCCCGGCAATCTATCGGGTGCTGAGAAGCTGATGCGAAGACCGGTGGCCGCCATGCCGCAAAATGGCGGCCGCCGCAACGTTGCGGAATGTCTGCGCCGCAGGCCCGCGGGAGCGCCCTCTGCCACTTTTGCGCACAATGGAAAAGCATAGCCTCACTAATCCCATGGTTGCTATTGCCCTTGATACGTGTAAAAACTAGGCGTTGTAATCACACCTCGCCTGCGCTTGAAAAAGACGGGTGATTCGAAGCGAAATCAGTCGCCGGCCGGTGCAAAGGAAGCCTTGCCGACGCGCCCGAAAGACAAGATTCCCTTGCAGAAATATCAAGACCTGCTGGAATACCTCGTTCTGATCCACGAGATAGACAGCCTGACGAGCCTTCGGGCGGCCATGGAAAAGGTTGCCCGACGCTATGATTTCGCGCGGACCGGATTGTTTCGGCGGTCGCTGACCCCCGCCCGTGACGCGGTCGCATGGCGCTGCCTTGTCGGGAGCGAGCCCGATGCCGAGCACCCGATACTCTTTGACGGCGCCGTCGATGGCGTTCTGCTGGCGACCGGCGCGCTCGAAGGCGCATATTTCTGGGATTCGGCGCTCGCGGCCGGTGGGCGGTTCAATCCCGCGCTTTCTCGCGAACTGCGTCTGCGGTGCGTCCGGGCGGCGCAGGAGGGGCTGGCTTACGGCGTCACCTTCCCGGTCTTCGGGCGTGAGGGGCTGGCCGGCACGCTTGCAATGGCGCGCGGCCGGCGGATCGAGCTTTCTCCGCTGGAAATCAGCCTCTTCAGCGCGCTCGCCCGGGAAACGCTCAACCGTTGTCTTGTTATTCTGCGATGCGGCGAAGCCGATGCGCCCGGAGGGAACACGGTCCCGGCGCTCTCGCTGCGTGAGCTGACCATTCTCAAGAACCTGGCCGACGGGATGACGTCGGTCGAAGCCGGAAGGACGATCGGCCTCACCAATCATACGGTCAACTGGTATGTCAGCGGCCTGCAGCAGAAACTCGGCGCGCGCAACCGGCAAAACCTCGTCGCCCTTGCGTTCCGGCTCGGTCTCGTCTCCTGATTGCGGCAAATCGATTAAGGCATCAGGGCGGGTTTGCGCTTGCCCGAGAGTTTGGCTATGACTTTGAAATTGCGATTGTCACGCTTTTTTCCTGAGGAGGCCTTCCTTGCCGATTTCAAAGATACTTGTCGCCAACCGCTCCGAGATTGCCATCCGTGTTTTTCGCGCTGCAAACGAACTGGACATAAAAACGGTCGCGATCTGGGCGGAAGAGGACAAGCTGGCGCTCCATCGGTTCAAGGCGGATGAGAGCTACCAGGTCGGACGCGGCCCTCACCTCGATCGCGATATGGGTCCGATCGAGAGCTACCTTTCCATCGAGGAAGTGATCCGCGTCGCCAAGCTTTCCGGCGCCGATGCCATCCATCCGGGGTACGGCCTTCTTTCCGAAAGCCCGGAGTTCGTCGATGCCTGCGCGGAAGCCGGCATCACCTTCATCGGCCCGAAGGCTGAGACCATGCGGCGGCTCGGCAACAAGGTCGCGGCCCGCAATCTCGCCATCGAGGTCGGCGTGCCGGTCGTGCCGGCGACCGACCCGCTGCCCGACGACATGGCGGAAGTCGAGCGCATGGCAGAGGAAATCGGCTTTCCGGTGATGCTGAAAGCCTCCTGGGGCGGCGGCGGTCGCGGCATGCGCGTCATCCGTTCCAAGGCCGATCTCGCCCGCGAGGTGACCGAGGCAAAGCGCGAGGCCAAGGCCGCCTTCGGCAAGGACGAGGTCTATCTCGAAAAGCTGGTGGAACGCGCCCGGCACGTGGAAAGCCAGATTCTCGGCGACACCCACGGCAATGTGGTGCATCTGTTCGAGCGCGACTGCTCGATCCAGCGCCGCAACCAGAAGGTCGTCGAACGCGCGCCGGCGCCGTATCTCACCGACGAACAGCGCGCCGAACTCGCCGAATACTCGCTGAAGATCGGCCGGGCCACTGACTATATCGGCGCGGGCACCGTCGAATATCTGATGGATGCCGATACCGGCAAGTTCTACTTCATCGAGGTCAATCCGCGCATCCAGGTCGAGCACACCGTCACCGAGACCGTGACCGGCATCGATATCGTCAAGGCGCAGATCCATATTCTCGACGGCGCGGCGATCGGCACGGAGGAATCCGGCGTTCCGCCGCAGGAGGAGATCTATCTGCGCGGCCACGCGCTGCAGTGCCGCATCACCACGGAAGATCCCGAACACAATTTCATTCCCGATTACGGCCGCATCACCGCCTATCGCGGCGCCACCGGCTTCGGCATCCGCCTCGACGGCGGCACGGCCTATTCGGGCGCCGTCATCACCCGTTTCTACGATCCGCTTCTGGAAAAGGTCACCGCCTGGGCGCCGTCTCCGCAGGAGGCGGCGCGTCGCATGGACCGGGCGCTGCGCGAGTTTCGCATTCGCGGCGTCGCCACCAACCTGACCTTCCTCGAAGCGATCATCACCCATCCGCAATTCATGGACTACAGCTACACCACGCGTTTCATCGACGAGACGCCGGAGCTGTTCTCCCAGGTCAAGCGCGCCGACCGCGGGACCAAGCTCCTGACCTATCTGGCCGATGTCACCGTCAACGGCCATCCGGAGGTCAAGGGCCGTCCGCGCCCCTCCGATGAGATCGCGGCGCCCGTCGTGCCCTTCATCGAGGGCGATCCGAAGCCTGGTACCAAGCAGCTTCTCGACAAGATGGGGCCGGAGAAATTCGCCAAGTGGATGCGCAATGAAAAGCGCGTCCTGATGACCGACACCACCATGCGCGACGGCCACCAGTCGCTGCTGGCGACCCGCATGCGCACCCATGACATTGCGACCATCGCCGGCACCTATGCCCGGGCGCTGCCGGAGCTTCTGTCGCTCGAATGCTGGGGCGGGGCAACCTTCGACGTGTCGATGCGCTTCCTGACGGAAGACCCCTGGGAGCGGCTGGCGAAGGTCCGCCAGAACGCGCCGAACCTTCTGCTGCAGATGTTGCTCAGGGGCGCAAACGGCGTCGGCTACAAGAACTACCCCGACAATGTGGTCAAGTATTTCGTTCGCCAGGCGGCCGCGGGCGGGATCGATCTCTTCCGCGTCTTCGACTGCCTCAACTGGGTGGAGAACATGCGCGTTTCGATGGACGCCGTTGCCGAGGAAGGCAAGCTCTGCGAGGCGGCGATCTGCTATACCGGCGACATCATGAATGCGCGTCGACCGCAATATGACCTGAAATACTACACCGACCTTGCCAGGGAACTGGAAGCCGCCGGCGCCCATATCATCGCGGTGAAGGACATGGCCGGCCTGCTGAAGCCGGCAGCCGCCAAGATGCTGTTCACCGCCCTGCGCGATGCGACCGAACTGCCGATCCATTTCCACACCCACGACACGTCGGGCATTGCGGCCGCCACCGTGCTGTCGGCGATCGACGCCGGCGTCGATGCCGTCGATGCGGCCATGGACGCGTTCTCCGGCAACACCTCGCAGCCCTGCCTCGGCTCGATCGTCGAGGCGCTCAAGGGCCACGAGCGTGATCCGGGGCTGAACACCGGCTATATCCGCCGCATCTCCTTCTACTGGGAGGCCGTGCGCCACCAGTATGCCGCCTTTGAAAGTGACCTGAAGGGGCCGGCCTCGGAAGTCTATCTGCACGAAATGCCCGGCGGCCAGTTCACCAATCTGAAGGAGCAGGCCCGCTCGCTCGGGCTTGAGACCCGCTGGCACGAAGTGGCGCAGGCCTATGCCGATGCCAACCAGATGTTCGGCGATATCGTCAAGGTCACGCCGTCGTCCAAGGTTGTCGGCGACATGGCGCTGATGATGGTCAGCCAGGATCTCTCCGTTGCCGACGTCGAAAACCCGGCCAAGGACATGTCCTTCCCGGATTCGGTCGTCTCCATGCTGAAGGGCGATCTCGGCCAGCCGCCGGCCGGATGGCCGGAGGGGCTGCAGAAGAAGGCGCTGAAAGGCGACAAGCCCTATACGGTGCGTCCCGGTTCGCTGCTGGAAGAGGCCGATCTGGAGGCCGAACGGAAGCAGGCCGAGGAGAAGGTCGGGCGTGAGATCAATGATTTCGAGCTCGCCTCCTACCTGATGTATCCGAAGGTCTTCGTCGATTATGCGCTGGCGAGCGAAACCTACGGCCCTGTTTCGGTTCTGCCGACGCCTGCCTATTTCTACGGTCTCGACGAGGGTGACGAACTGTTCGCCGATCTCGAAGTCGGCAAGACGATCGTGGTGCAGAACCAGGCGGTCACCAGCCCGGACGAGAAGGGCATGGTCACCGTGTTCTTCGAGCTGAACGGCGCGCCGCGCTCGATCAAGGTGCCGGACCGTGCCCATGGGGCAACAGGCGGGGCCAACCAGAAGGTGGATCCGGCAAACCAGAACCAGATCGGCGCGCCGATGCCGGGCGTGATCTCGACGGTCGCCGTTTCCGCCGGCCAGCAGGTCTCCTCGGGCGACGTACTGGTCTCGATCGAAGCGATGAAGATGGAAACCGCGCTCCACGCCGACCGCGACGGCGTCATCAAGGAAGTCCACGTCAAGGCCGGCGACCAGATCGACGCCAAGGACCTTCTGGTGGTGTTTGAGGGGTGAGACCGGCCCTCGTCCGCCTGAGATGTTCGAAAACCCCGGTCATTCGGCCGGGGTTTTTGCATCTGCGTGCGTGGCGACGGGCGAAGGGGCGGGACCGCCTGTCATACGGCCGAGCCAGAGGCTTGCCAGCACCAGCACGGCACCCGCGACCTGCAGCGGCGACAAGGCCTGGCCCAGCAGAACCCAGCCGAGCAGGACCGCGCTCAAGGGGCTCAGGAAGCCGAGGAGGGCGGCGCGTGAGGGGCCGATCATGGCGATGCCGCGAAACCAGAAGAAATAGGTGAGCGCCGCGCCGATGAGGCCGAGCCAGGCGAGGCCGATCAGGTTTTCGGCCGTCGGAACCGGGAAAGCGGGCTCGAGGATGAGAGCCAGCGGCAGGAGCAGCAGACCGCCGGTGGTCAGTTGCCAGGCGGTCAGCGTCAGCGGCGGCACGGGAAACTGCCATTTGCGGGTCAGCACCGTGCCCGCCGCCATTGACAGCGCGCCGCCGAAGGCCGCGGCAATGCCGAGGGGATCGAGCACGGCGTTCGGCGACAGCACGAGAAAGGCAACGCCTGCGAGCCCGCCGAGCGCGGCCAGCACGCCGAGCGGCCGGATCGCGGTGCCGAGGGCAGCGCGCGACAGAAACAGCACGATCAGCGGCTGGGTCGCACCAAGGGTTGCGGCAACGCCGCCGGGCAGGCGATAGGCGGCGACGAACAGCAGGCTCCAGAACAGCGCGAAGTTCAAGAACCCGAGCGCAAACAGGCGCGGCAGCATGGCGGGCGAGGGCAATTGCCGGACCGCGACAAGCAGGATGAGGCCCGCCGGCAGCGCCCGAAGCAGCCCGAGGGTCAGGGGCATGCCCGCCGGCAGAAGCTCGGTGGTGACGATATAGGTGCTGCCCCAGATGGCGGGCGCCAGCGCGGTGAGCAGGACATCGGATGTTTTCGGCATGGCTGCCTCCATTTATCTTGACGTCAAACTACATGGTTATAGCTTGACGTCAAGATAAAATCTCGGCATGGTCGATCCATGGATCATGTCGACAGTATTCTTGCCGAGTGGCAGTCCGAGCGTCCGGATCTCGACGCCATGCCGATGGGCGTGATGGGCAGGCTCAAGCGGCTGCAGCAGCATCTTGCGCGCAATCTGGAAGCGGTGTTTTCCCGCTACGGACTGAATGCCGCGAGTTTCGACGTGCTGGCGACGCTGAGGCGTTCCGGCCCGCCCTATGCGCTCTCGCCGTCGGTGCTGATGGAGCGGACGATGGTCTCCTCCGGCACGATGACCAACCGGCTCGACCGGCTGGAGGCGGCGGGCTTCATCTCGCGTGAGCGCAATCCGGAGGATGGGCGCGGTTTCGTCATCGCGCTGTCAGACAAGGGGTTCGCCCTGATCGACGAGGCGGTGAGCGCCCATGTCGAGAACCAGCACAGGCTGATCGCGTCGTTGCCGATGGAAGACCGCGCGGCGCTGGACAGACTGCTGGCCAAATGGCTGGCGGCGTTTGAATGAGCGCCGCCGCGCCGCAAAACAAAGGCCGGACGCGCCTGGCATCCGGCCTCCTCGCAAATCTCAGACAAGCTCTGCAAGCGTTTCACGTGAAAAGGCGCGAAGCTTGTCGATCTCACCCGCTTCGACCTTTTTCACCCATTCTGGATCCTTGATCAGCGCGCGGCCGACGGCGACCAAATCGAACTCGTCCTTTTCCATGCGCGAGACCAGTTTCTCAAGGCCGGAGGCCGAGGCGGAGGTTTCAGCGCCGCCGAAGGAGCCGAGGAAATCCGCGCCGTCAAGGCCGACAGACCCGACCGAGATCGTCGGCACGCCGGTGATCTTCTTGGCCCAGCCGGCGAAATTCAGCCCGCTCTCTCCGTCGATCGCGGGGAATTCCGGTTCCCAGAAGCGGCGTTGCGAGCAGTGCAGCATGTCGGCGCCGGCATCCACCAGCGGTTCCAGCCATTCGGCCATCTCGTCCGGCGTGGTGGCGATCTTCGCATTGTAGTCCTGCTGCTTCCACTGGCTGAGGCGAATGATCACCGGCATGTCGTCGGAGACGGCCTCGCGCACGGCCTTGATCACCTCGGCGGCAAAGCGCGCGCGCTCGCCAATCGCGGGGCCGCCCCAGCGGTCCTCGCGCAGGTTCAACTCCGGCCAGAAGAACTGGTCGATCAGATAGCCATGGGCGCCGTGAAGCTCGACCACATCGAAGCCGAGGCGCTCGGCGTCTGCGGCCGCCTTCGCAAAGGCCGAGATCGTGTCGGCAATGTCTTCCTCGCTCATCGCGTGGCCGCGCTTCTCGCCCGGCTTGACGAAACCGGAGGGGCTTTCGGTCTCATCGGGGTTCGGCGGATAATCGGCAGCGGCAATGGTGTTGGCCACATGCCATATCTGCGGCCCCATCCTGCCGCCGGCCGCATGGACGGCGTCGATCACGTTTTTCCAGCCTGCGAGCGCTTTTTCGCCGTGGAAATCCGGAATGCCGGGCAGGTTCTTGGAGTTGGGACGGTCGATGACGGTGCCTTCGGAGAGGATCAGCCCGACATCGCCCTCGGCGCGGCGGCGGTAGTAATCGGCGACATTCTGGCCGGGCACGCCTTCCGGCGAAAAGCCGCGCGTCATTGGCGCCATGACGATGCGGTTCTTCAACTGGAGTGACTTGAAACTAAAGGGACGGAACAGCGTGTCGGTGTTCAGCGCGGCCATGGAAACTTCCTCTTTCGGTTACGATTGGCCGTATAGGTATAAAAATTAGACCTAGTGTCAATAAGGCAAGTGTGGTAATCTAGGTATCCTGGAGGTAACCCTATGGATCAAACTGTCAGATCATGTCCGCAATTCAGCGCCAACTGCATCGGCCGCGAAATATTGGACCAGATATCGGGGAAGTGGTCGATCATGACGCTTTCAGCGCTTGCTTATGGGCCGCTTCGCTTCAATGCGATCCGACGCGACCTTGAGGGCATTACCCAGAAAGCGCTGACCGATACGTTGCGGCGGCTCGAACGCAACGGTCTCGTCGAGCGCAAGGTGCTGGATACGGCGCCCGTCGGAGTGGAATATGCGCTGACGCCGCTCGGCGCGTCGCTGAAGCAGCTTTATTGCGCGATCTATCAATGGGCGCGCGACAATAGCGACGAGATTGTCGATTCGCGCGCGCGGTTCGATGAAAAGGCGAAGCGGCGGACGGCGGCCGCCTAGTGCATCGGGCGAAAAAGCGGTATCCGGTTTTTGGCAATCCGACGATCTAGAAGAATTCGTCCAGCGTTCGGTAATACCGCATGCGTGCCGCATCCGGTGCAGAAAGCCCGTAGGATTTCAGAAATCCGGCAACAGCTTCCGCGCCGAAATTGCTCTGGATGCTGCTGACGGCAATTGCGATATCCTGATAGCGATCTGCGACACCGAGACGACCGCAATCGATGTAACCGGAAAACCCTTCGGCGGTTGCCATGAAATTCGGCATCGAGGCATCGCCATGGGTCACGACGATATCGGTTTCCTGGGGCCTGTTCGCGGTGAGCCAGGCAAACAGCTCTTGCGCGCCCGCGTCCCGGTTGTCGTCGTCGAAATCGTCTTCGTCCACGAGGCCGGCGCGCATGCGGGCTTCGGCAAGCCGCAACCGGTTCTCCAGACGATGATCGAAGGGGCAGCCGGCCACCGGTTGCGCATGGAGGGTGCGCAGCGCCGAGGCGGCGAACTCCACTCTGGCCAGCACGGGAATATCGTCGGCGCGCGCGAGATCGCTGCCGGAAAGCGCACTCATCAGCAGGAAATGCCGGCCGCCGCCGGTCTCAAAGACGATAGGGGTAGGCGATGCCAACCCCTCACGACGCAGCCATGAAAGCCGCTCGACTTCTGCCGGGAGCTCGGAAAACGCTCCCGCGATCTCGCTTTTGAGAACAACATTGGGCCGGCCGGCGGCACGCAACAGGAAGACATCCGCAGAGGAGCAGCCGATATCGACGCCTTCCCAGTCATAGCCCGCAAGCCTCCTCGCAAGGCCTGCGGGGAGCACAGCGGGATCGATGCCGGGCGTCTCTGGCTGGTCAGCGGTTGTCGTCATCCTCGTCTTCATCGCCTTCATTGTTCAGCGAGGCAAAGCGCGAGAACACCTCGTCGGCGGACATGCCCTTGTCTTCCTGCGATGCGTTGACGCTGTCGCCGAGGCTTTCCATCTCGCTTGCGGAAGCCAGGCGGGCATTGTCGAGTTCCTCGGCCGACGGGAGAGGGCGGTCCTTGGCCGATTTTTCGACTTCGAGATCAAGGTCTATCTGGCTGCAGAGGCCGAGCGTCACCGGATCCATCGGCGTCAGATTGGCCGAGTTCCAGTGGGTGCGGTCGCGGATCTGCTCGATCGTCGACTTGGTGGTGCCGACGAGGCGCGAAATCTGCGCGTCCTTCAGTTCCGGGTGGTTGCGCACCAGCCACAAAATGGCATTGGGGCGATCCTGACGCTTGGAAACGGGCGTGTAGCGCGGCCCCTTGCGTTTGGATTCCGGCACCCGCACCTTCGGCTCGGAGAGTTTCAGCTTATGGTTCGGATTGTTCTCCGCGCGCGCGATCTCGTCGCGCGAAAGCTGGCCGGTCGAGATCGGGTCGAGGCCCTTGATGCCCTGCGCGCTCTCGCCGTCTGCAATGGCCTTGACTTCCAGCGGGTGGAGCTTGCACAACTCGGCAATCTGATCGAACGACAAGGCCGTGTTGTCCACGAGCCATACGGCTGTCGCCTTGGGCATAAGCAGCTTTTGTGCCATTGGATAAAGTCCTTCTGTCGTCCGCGCCGGTGTCGCGGTCCGTGGGTTTTTGCCACAATTTCCGGGAATAGTTGGGGCCCATATAATCCCTTCGCGCTTCGAATGCAATCATGTCGAAACAATTGACGAATGTCTTATTGAAGACATCGCACGAGCCTGTATGAATGGGGCAACGGAGGAATTTTCGAGGAGGAAAGTATGTCAGGCAAGACATATCCGGTTTTGAAGCCGGCAAAGACGCGCGCTCTGATCGATGCGAACAAATACGAGAAATGGTATCAGGAAAGCGTTGAGGAGCCGGAGATCTTCTGGGACCGTCATGGCCGGCGGATCGACTGGTTCAAGCCCTATACCAAGGTCAAGAACACGTCGTTCACCGGCCGGGTCTCGATCAAGTGGTTCGAGGACGGGCAGACCAATGTCTCCTATAACTGCATCGACCGGCACCTGAAGACGCACGGGGAACAGACCGCCATCATCTGGGAAGGCGACAACCCCTATATCGACAAGAAGATCACCTATAACCAGCTTTACGATCAGGTCTGCCGCATGGCGAACGTGATGAAGAAGCACGGCGTCAAGAAGGGCGACCGGGTGACGATCTACATGCCGATGGTGCCGGAAGCAGCCTTCGCGATGCTCGCCTGCGCGCGCATCGGCGCCATCCATTCGGTGGTCTTCGCCGGCTTCTCGCCGGAGGCGCTGGCCGGGCGCATCGTCGATTGTGAATCGACCTTCGTGATCACCTGCGACCAGGGCGTGCGCGGCGGCAAGCCGATCCAGCTGAAGGAAAATGTCGACCTCGCCATCGATATCGCGGCAAAGCAATATGTCATGGTCAACCACGTGCTCTGCGTGCGCCGCACCGGCGGTCATGTCGGCTGGGCGCGCGGTCGCGACCTCTGGTATCACGAGGAAATCAAGACGGTGAAGGGCGATTGCCCGCCGGTGAAGATGCGGGCGGAAGATCCGCTGTTCATCCTCTATACGTCCGGCTCGACGGGCAAGCCGAAGGGCGTGCTGCACACCACCGGCGGCTATCTCGTCTGGGCCTCGATGACGCATGAATATGTGTTCGACTACAAGGAGGGCGAGATCTTCTGGTGCGCGGCCGATGTCGGCTGGGTCACCGGTCACTCCTATATCGTCTACGGGCCGCTCGCCAATTGCGCGACGACGGTGATGTTCGAAGGGGTCCCGACCTTCCCGGATTCCGGCCGCTTCTGGGAGGTGGTCGACAAGCACCAGGTCAATATCCTCTACACCGCTCCGACGGCGATCCGCGCGCTGATGGGGGCTGGCGACGATCTGGTGAAGAAATCCTCGCGTGAGAGCCTGCGCCTGCTCGGCTCGGTCGGCGAGCCGATCAATCCGGAAGCCTGGGAATGGTATTACCGCGTCGTCGGCGAGGAACGCTGCCCGATCGTCGATACCTGGTGGCAGACGGAAACCGGGGGCATGATGATCACGCCGCTGCCGGGCGTGACCGACCTGAAGCCCGGTTCGGCCACCAAGCCCTTCTTCGGGGTCAAGCCGCAGCTGGTGGACAACGAGGGCAAGGTGCTGGAAGGCGCGGCCGACGGCAATCTCTGCCTCACCGACAGCTGGCCGGGGCAGGCGCGCTCGGTCTATGGCGATCATCACCGTTTCGTCCAGACCTATTTCTCCACCTATAAGGGGAAGTATTTCACCGGCGACGGCTGCCGGCGCGACGAGGACGGCTATTACTGGATCACCGGCCGCGTCGATGACGTACTCAACGTTTCCGGCCACCGTCTCGGCACGGCGGAAATCGAGAGCGCGCTGGTCTCGCATCATTTCGTGTCCGAGGCCGCGGTCGTCGGCTATCCGCATCCGGTCAAGGGGCAGGGCATTTATTGCTATGTGACGCTGATGAGCGAACATGAGCCTGATGAGGCCCTGCGCCAGGAGCTGATCAAGTGGGTCCGGGCCGAGATCGGCCCGATCGCGACGCCGGACAAGATCCAGTTCGCGCCCGGTCTGCCGAAGACGCGTTCCGGCAAGATCATGCGCCGCATCCTGCGCAAGATCGCCGAGGATGACTTCGGTGCGCTTGGGGACACCTCGACGCTCGCCGACCCCGGCGTCGTCGACGACCTCATCGAGAACCGCCAGAACAAGACAAAGGCGGCGTGATCGTGAAGCGGAAAGCCGTCAGACGGCTTTCCGCGCCTTGGTGTCGGGGAGGAGAATCGGATGCACCGGATCGGCATTGCCGCAGGGCTGTTTCTCGCGGCGACAGGCACCCTCGCGGACGATCTGAAACCCGGATGGAGCGTGCAGTTTCATCAGGATATTTTCGACAGGACGATCGTGCCGCTGGCCATTGCCAGCGAGGAAGGCGATGATTTCGACAAGGCCTCGCTCGGCGCGGTCTGCTCGCAAGAGGGTGATGTCATCATCTTCTTCCAACCCAGGCGTTTCATGTTCTTTGAGACATCAGCCAAGCTTGCCCTGCGATCGGGCGACACGGTTGCCGAATATGATTTCGTTGCGGAAAAGATTCCTGCCTTCGGCAGTCTTCTGGCCGTCGATTCCGATCGGTCGCAAAAGATCATGACGCTCTTTGCCGATGCGGACGGTGCCGATATCGCCTTCCGGACGGAAGACAAGAACGGCCTGATCAGCAGTATCGGCGCCGGCAAGACCTTCGAGATCGTCAAAACCGACTGTCCGGGCCCGGCGGGGTAGGCATCGGCGTCGACGGGGCCGGTCCGGGCAGTCGATGCCGACCGGATGCCCTTCCTTCTCGCGGGCCATCCTTCCTTTTCGTCTTGCAAGCCGCTGCATTGCTTGCGGGCACGGTTTGCTTCAGCCATCACTACCGCCTGTCCGGTTTCCGTGCAGACGGCGGCAAGCGGAATCGAGCTTCTTGGCGCTGTTTTCCCTTGCATGCACGTTCAAACCGGAATATGCACGTTTCTGCACGATTTGGGCGAGGCCATGCATCTGATCCGCGAAAGACAGGACATCATTCTCCAACGGCTGAAGGCCGGCAACCGGGTTCTGGCGGCTGATCTCGCGGTGGAATTCGCCGTGTCCGAGGACACGATCCGCCGGGACCTGAGGGAGATGGCCGCACGCGGGCTTTGCGAGCGCGTCTATGGCGGAGCTTTGCCCTTGGCGCCGGCCGCCGGGCCGCTGAAGGCGCGCGACAACAAGGATGACGCCGAAAAGAAAGCGCTTGGCCGCCTGCTTGCCGGTGAAATCCATGACGGCATGAGCGTTTTCCTTGATGCCTCCAGCACGAACATCGCCGCCGCCCGCGCCCTGCCGGAAAATCTTCGCGGCGTCATCGTCACCAATGCGCCGGCGATCGCGGCCGCCCTCGACGGGCACCGGACGCTTGACGTGATCATGGTTGGCGGCCGCATCCACCGCGAGGTCGGCGGCGCGGTCGGCGCGCGCGCGATCGAGGATCTCCAGGCGTTTCATTTCGATCTCTGCCTGCTCGGCGCCTGCGGCGTCGACGTCGAGGCGGGGCTCACCTGCTTTCACTACGAGGACGCGCTGTTCAAGCGGGAGGCTGCGGCCTGCGCGCGCCGGGTGGTAACGGCGATGACGGCGGGGAAGTTTTCAACCCGCGCGCCCTGCGGCGTGATCGCGCTCGACGCCCTCGATGCGCTCGTGGTCACCGCCTCGCTCGATCCTGCGGCCCGCGCGGCGCTTGCGGAAACGGGTCTGGACCTGATCTGCGAGGAGGATTGCCGATGAGCGATGCGCGGATTGCCCATGTCGCGGTCTGGACCGGCGACCTCGAACGGATGGCCGGATTTTATCAGCGCGTTTTCGCCGCAGAACCTGGCGAACGCTATGAAAGCCGCCGGAGGCCTGGCTTTGTCTCGCGCTTCATGAGACTGACGGACGGACCGACAATCGAGATCATGCAGGCGCCCTGGCTGGGCGCGGCGGATGACCCGACTGTCGAAAGACCCGGCTTTGCCCATATCGCCATCAGTCTCGGCAGCGTCGCCGCCGTCGATCGTCTGGCGAAAGAGGCGGAGGAGGCCGGTTTTCTGACGAGCCCGCCGCGCCTGACGGGCGACGGCTTTTACGAGGCCGTTCTGGCCGACCCGGACGGCAACCTGATCGAAATTACCGCATGACGAGAAGACCAATGACCGAGACTCCGCTAGACGAAATCAGACGCCCGCGCCGCTATATGTCGCCCCATCGCCTCGGGGTCTCGCTGCTTTTTCTCATGAACGGCTTTTATATGGGTTCCTGGGCGCCGAAAATCCCGGTCTTTGCCGAAAAGCTTGGCCTTTCGGAGGGCGAACTCGGGTTGATGATCCTCGTCTTCGGCGTCGGCTCGATCCTGGCGATGCCGCTCACCGGCATCTTCAACGCTCGCTACGGCTCGACGAAGGTCGGCAAGGCGGCGGCGCTGATGTTCCTGCCGATGCTGATCCTGCTCACGCTCTCCAACGCGATCTGGCTGGCGGCTTGTGTGCTTTTCCTGTTCGGCGGGCTTATGGCGTCGATGGACGTATCGATGAATGCCAATACGGTCGCCGTCGAAAAGGTCGAGCACCGGGCGATCATGTCCTCCTGCCACGCCTTCTGGAGCCTGGGCGGGCTTCTCGGCGCCGGCATGGGCGGCTATCTGATCGAAACGATCGGCCCGCTCGGCCATGCCGTGTTCGCCACACTTCTTGCCGGGCTTTTCCTCGCCGTCGGCTTTCCGCGCCTCGTTGAGGACACGCCGACGGGCGAGCAGAAGAGCCAGAAGATCCGCCTGCCGATGACGCCGCTGCCCTGGCTGATCGGCGTGGTCGCGCTGTTCTCCATGATCCCGGAAGGGGCGATCATGGACTGGAGCGCGCTCTACCTGCGCAATGAACGCGGCGTCGATATCGCCCTTGCCGGTTTCGGCTTTGCCGCCTTCCAGCTTTCGATGACGACGATGCGCTTTGCAGGCGACCTTGTGCGCGACCGCCTCGGCGGGGTGACGACGATGCGGATCTGCGCGGTGCTCTCCGTCACGGGCCTCCTGCTTGCAGGCCTCGCGCCATCCACACCGCTGATCATTCTCGGTTTTGCCATTGCCGGGCTCGGCATTTCCAACATGGTGCCGATCGCCTTTTCTGCCGCCGGTAATCTGCCGGGCATGGCGCCGGGCATCGGTCTCTCGGTGACGACCACGCTCGGCTATTCCGGCATTCTCGTCGCCCCGTCGCTGATCGGCTTCCTCGCCGAGCATACGGGCTTCTCGCCGATCTTCACCGGTCTGTCGCTTCTCCATGTCATCGTCTTCCTGCTGGCGCCGCTTATGGCCTATGCCGACCGCGACCGGGTCGGCTGACAGTTGACAAGACCGGGCCATTGTACCACCTGAAAGGCAGAGCCGTTCCGGAGATGATCATGACGCTTGCCGCTCCCCGCAATTTCGACCCCTTGCCCCGCCGCGCCTCGGTCGCCGTCGATGTCGGCGGCGTGATTGTCGGCGGCGGCGCCCCGGTGGTCGTCCAGTCGATGACCAACACCGATACCGCCGATGTCGACGCGACCGTCGCGCAGGTGGCGGCGCTATCGAAGGCGGGCTCCGAACTGGTGCGCATCACGGTTGATCGCGACGAGGCGGCCGCCGCCGTGCCGCGCATCCGCGAGCGGCTGGAGCATCTCGGCCTCGATGTGCCGCTCGTCGGCGATTTTCATTATATCGGCCACAAGCTGCTGGCCGATCATCCGGCCTGCGCCGAGGCTCTTGCCAAATACCGCATCAATCCCGGCAATGTCGGCTTCAAGGACAAGCGCGACAAGCAGTTCGCCGAGATCATCGAAATGGCGATCCGCTACGACAAGCCGGTCCGCATCGGCGTCAACTGGGGCTCGCTTGACCAGGAGTTGCTGACGCGGCTGATGGACGAGAACGCCGAAGCCGGTGCGCCGCTTTCCGCCCGCGATGTCACCCGTGAAGCCATCGTGCAGTCGGCGCTTCTGTCGGCCGAGCTGGCCGAGGAGATCGGCCTTGCCCGCAATCGCATCATCCTCTCGGCCAAGGTCTCCCAGGTCCAGGACCTGATCGCCGTCTATTCCATGCTGGCCGAACGCTCGGACCACGCGTTGCATCTGGGCCTGACGGAAGCCGGCATGGGCACCAAGGGCATCGTCGCCTCGTCCGCCTCCATGGGCTATGTCTTGCAGCACGGCATCGGCGACACGATCCGCGTTTCACTGACGCCGGAGCCCGGCGGCGACCGCACCCGCGAGGTGCAGGTGGCGCAGGAACTGCTGCAGGTCATGGGCTTTCGCCAGTTCGTGCCGGTGGTGGCCGCCTGTCCCGGTTGCGGGCGCACGACCTCGACCGTGTTTCAGGAACTCGCTTCCAAGATCCAGTCGGATCTCCGCAAGAACATGCCGGTATGGCGCGATAAATATCCGGGCGTGGAAGCGCTCAACGTCGCGGTGATGGGCTGCATCGTCAACGGCCCCGGCGAAAGCAAACATGCCGATATCGGCATCTCGCTGCCCGGCACCGGCGAGACGCCGGCCGCCCCGGTCTTCATCGACGGCAAAAAGGCGAAGACCCTGCGCGGCCCGAACATCGCCGCCGATTTCGAGGCGATGGTCAGCGACTATATCGAAAATCGTTTTGGGTCGGGCAGTCAGGCGGCGGAGTAGGTACGTGTGTCTTTGCCAAAGTAAAGCTGACGCAATCTCTTGTTGTGCGTGAATCCAATAGCTGGCATGATTCAACAAAGTTTCTCGCAGGCGTTGAGCTCGAATGAACATTGAAAAAAACAAAAGCGCTGAACTTGTCGGCATCGGAATTTACTCCTCGGCCGAGGCATCTCGTCTGACCTCTATTCCGGCGCCAAAACTTGTGCGTTGGCTCTCCGGGTACAAGCGAAGAGGGAAAGACTATCCGCCTCTTTGGAACCCGGAAATAGCGATCGAGGATGAGAAAATCTATCTGAGTTTCAGAGATCTCATGGAAGTCCGTGTTGCAGATGCTTTCGTTAGGTTCGGCATGCCACCTCAGCATATCCGACGGGCGATATTGCTCGCCCGAGAGGTTCTCGGAAAAACCCATCCGTTGTCGACAAATCGGTTTCGTACCGATGGAAGAAGTATCCTTCTCTTTGAAATTGAGAAAGATGAGAACGGCGAAGAGAAAGAGAAATTGCTCAATCTTTTCAGCCGTCAATATGAATTCAGGGAAGTCATTGATCCTGTGCTGAGAACTGTGGACTTTGGAAACGAGGGCGATCCAATCGTCTGGTGGCCACTTGGCAGGCGTTCCAGAATCCTCATCGATCCGCAGCGTGCTTTTGGACAGCCAATTGACGCTGCATCTGGTGTGCCGACGACCGTATTGGCGAATGCTGTGCGGCAGGAAGGAGGCATACATCAGGCGGCAAGGGTTTACGACGTTTCGGAATCTGCTGTTCGCGAAGCATTGGAATTCGAAGAAAAGACACCCAATGCGCGGATGGCAGCGTGAATGTCTTCTTTGACAATTGCACGTCTCCAGTACTGGCAAGAACCCTCGACGGCTTCATCAGCAATTTTGATGACCGGGCATTTCATATCGGCGACATCAGTGGGATGCCCAACGGGCGGAATGCGTCTGATCTGGACTGGATCCGCTTCCTGAAATCTTCCAACACGCATTGGATTTTTATTTCGAATGACAGAAGAATACTGAAAAACTCTGCTGAACGTATCGCCTTACGTGCTGCCGGGTTGCATGGGTTTGTATTCGCTCAAGGATATCAGAAGATGCCAACGCACCAAGCGGCCTCAAATCTTATATGGCGCTGGCCTGACATCGTTCATATTACCGAGCTTGTACAAGCTCCGGCCATGCATGAAATTCCTGTCAGTCGTGGCGCAAAACTGAGATCACTTTCCTTCTGAGTCAACCTTAACCCCTCTTCACATAAACCCTGCCGCCGCCCTTCTTGCGGCCGGTGTCTTCCACGCCGGGAAAGCGGCCCTTGCGCACGGCGTTGAGGAATTCGCGGCCAATCTTCACCTTGTCGCCGATAGAGAGCCGGTTCCAGCCTTTGCCGTAAAGTTCCGGGAAATGAAACTCGCCCGGCTCCTGTGCCAGAAGCCGGTTTGCGATCTCGTCTTCGTCGAGCATGTCAGAACCTTGTCGTCAGAAGTTTCAGGCCGGCAAGCGTGAAGAGCGCGGCCATCGTCCCCTCGATGGCGCGACGGGCCTTTCTGTAGCCGCGCACCACGAGGCCGGACGAAAACATCAGCGCCAGCGCGTTGAAGGTCAGAAAGCCGATGATATTGGCGCCGGCGATGAACAGGATGATCGTGCCGTGGTCTGCAGCCTTCGGCAGGCCGATGGAGACGAGCGAGACCCAGGCGAAGATCGCCTTCGGATTGGTAAGGTGGATATAGAGGCCGCGCCGGTAGAAGGCGCCGAGGCCGAGACGCCCGGCAATCTTCGGCGCCATGTCGGCGGCATCCGCGCGCATCGCGGCGCGAAAGCTCTTATAGGCCAGATAAAGCAGATAGCATCCGCCGATGATCTTCAGCGCCACCAACCCGTAGGCAAGCTTCGTCACCACGGCGGCCATGCCGGCGCCGGCCAGCACGGCCCAGAAGAAGGAGCCGGTCAGAACGCCGTTGGCAAGCGCCACAGCCTGCCGCCGGCCATGGCCCATCGCCGTGCCGGCAATGGCAAGCGTTGCCGGGCCGGGGCTGACGACGGCGATGAAATAGGCGGTCCAGGCAAGCGCCAGCGATCCCAGAAGCTGCGGCGTATCCATCATCCTGTCCTGTCAGTCGGAAGAAGGTTTCGCATTCTCGAACCGATCCCAGATGCCGTCAAGCGCCTTTGAAAACGCGGTATAGACGTTGTTGTCCTTCAGGTGTTTGAGCACCTGTTCATTGGTGCCGCCGCGCGTCGCCGATTCCCGCGTCAGTTCGGAAAACGACATCTCCGGCGCGTTGCGGGCGGTTGCGGCAAGCGCGTAGAACACGGCGCCGGAAAAGGCCCGCGCCTTGTCGGCCGGCAGGTTTTTCGCCTGAAGCCAGTCGGCGATGGTCTCGTAATAGGCGAAGGCGCCGGCAAGCGAGGCGGTCGCCACGCACATCGCCTGGTATTCGTCATCGGTCTCGGCGGCAACCACGGTGCCGAGCGGCTCGAACATCGCAATCGCGTCCTCATCCGGCGGAAAGACCGGTGTCGGCCCGCCGTGAAAGGCGACCGCCGGCAACGGGGTAACGAGCGTGATCCGCGTTGCCGGGGCGACGATCCGTGCAAGCCGCGCCTGGCTGAAGGTCGGCATGAAGCTGATGACGTGGTGGGACGGGCCAAACTTCAGCGTCTTGATGATCTCTTCGGCATCGCCCGGCCTCAGCGCCAGACAAACGCTTTCAGCGCCGTCAATCACATCCTGGTTGCTTGCCGCCACCGCCACATTCTCGAAGCGGTCGGCAAGCGTGGCCGCGATCTCCTCATTGCGCGGCGAAACAAGGATGGTCGGCTTTTCGCCGTCGACCGTGCTCATGCCGGTCACCACGGCCTTGGTGATTTCGCCTGTTCCGATAAACCCGATTGTCATGACATTCCTTCCTGAATTTGCTGGCCCAGCATAGGAAGCCATGACCGGTTTGAAAACGGGGCGCGCCCAGAAAGGCGGATCCAGGGCGGCGCGCGGCGTTGCCGCCGGAGGAGAGTGACGCCGCCCTGAACCGGCGCCGCGCACCTGCGTCAGGCGGTCAGGTGCGCCGGCTCGGCAAGCCCGCGACGGCGGCAGGCAGCCGTCAGCGTGTTTGCCAGCAGGCAGGCGATCGTCATGGGGCCGACGCCGCCCGGCACCGGGGTCATCGCGCCGGCGACCGCACTTGCCGCGGCAAAATCCACATCGCCCGTCAGCCGCGTCTTGCCCGGTCCGCGCTCCGGTGCGTCGATCCGGTTGATGCCGACATCGATCACGCTCGCGCCGGGTTTTATCCAGTCGCCCTTTATCATCTCGGGCCTGCCGACGGCGGCGACCACGATATCGGCGCGGCTGACGACGGCCTTCAGGTCGCGCGTGCGCGAATGGGCGATTGTGACAGTGGCGTTGGCGGCAAGCAGCAATTGCGCCATCGGCTTGCCGACGATGTTGGAGCGGCCGACGACGACTGCCTCGAGGCCGGAAAGGTCGCCGTGTTCCGCCTGCAGCATCATCAGGCAGCCGAGCGGGGTACAGGGCACCATGGCCTTCTGCCCGGTCGCCAGAAGGCCGACATTCAGGATGTGAAACCCGTCAACATCCTTCGTCGGGTCGATCGCCGCCAGAACCTCGGCTTCCGCAATATGGGCGGGAAGCGGCAATTGCACGAGAATGCCGTCGACCGCATCGTCGGCGTTCAGCCGGGCGACCAGCGCCAGAAGGTCAGCGGCGGAAGTCTCTTCGGGCAGGCGGTGCTCGAAGGAATTCATGCCGGCCTCGACGGTCTGTCTGTGCTTGGCGCGGACATAGACTTCGGATGCCGGATCAGTGCCAACGAGAACCACGGCAAGGCCGGGCGTCACGCCATGCTGCGCCTTGAGGCGCGAAACATGGCAGGCCACCGCGCCGCGAAGCCTGGCCGCAAAGGCCTTTCCGTCAATGATCCGTGCCGTCATCCTCTGCTCCCGTCAATCACAGGCATTTCCCATCCCGCCGGCTCAGTCGGCCGGCAGGCGCGGGCTCATCGGCTCGCTGATCCGCCCGGCCTGGAACGTATCGGGCAGGGGCGTCAGTTCGATGGTCGCGACGATGCCCGCCCTGCGAAAGGGGTCGCCTTCGGCAAAGTCCTCGGCATCGGCGCGGCTTTTTGCCTCCAATATGCCGAAATTGCCGCAGGAGCGGCTCTCGTCATCGACAAGCGCCGAGCCGATCAGCACCGAAACAAGGCCGTTGCCGCCCGAGGAGACCCATGCGCGGTGCTCGGGGCGGATCTGCTCGCGCAGTTCATGGACGTCCGGATTGTTCAGGCAGCGCATCAGGAAAAACGCCATCACGCATTCTCCAGCACAACCATGCCGGCGCCGGTGAGCGAGGCGGGCGCGTAATAATGCCTGTGCTTCATCTCCACATGCGGGTTCATCGCCGCCCGCATCACCAGCCACATGATCAGTTCCGCGCCTTCCGAGCCGAACTGGTCGACATAGTCCTCGCGGCTCATGTTCCGGTATTTCTCGTAGTCATTGGCGATGCCGTCAAGCCAGGCCTCGTCGGCCTCGCGGTTGATGAAGCCGGCGCGGCTGCCCTGAAGCTGGTGCGAAAGCCCGCCCGTGCCCATGATCACCACGCGCTCATCGCCGGGGAAGCTCTCGATCGCCTTGCGCAGCACCTTGCCCATTTCCCAGCAACGCTGCGGGGTGGGGATCGGATACTGGATGGTGTTGACCCAGATCGGCACCACCTTGACCGGCCAGTGTTCGGGACGGCCGAAGAACAGTTCCAGCGGCACCTGAAGGCCGTGATCAACCTCGATCTCGCGGCAGACCAGCGGGTCGAAATGGTTTTCCACCATGGTGTCGACGATATGCCAGGAGAGATCGGCGGCGCCCTCGAAATCGGGCACGGCGCGCGGGCCCCAGCCCTCGTCCACCGGCTTGTAGCTGTCGGCGACGCCGATGGCGAAGGTCGGCACGCGGTCGAGGAAGAATGTGTTGCCGTGGTCGTTGAAGATCACGACCGCGACATCGGGCTTCTTCTCCGCCATCCACTGCTTGCCCGGAATATAGCCGTCGAAAAACGGCTTCCAGTCGGGCGTGTCGGCAAGCCCCTTGTCGAGCGCCACGCCGATCGAGGGTACGTGGCTGGTGCCGACGCCGCCAATGATTTCGGCCATTACATCTTCCCCAGTCTTGTCTTGAGAAATTCTTCCTGGTTCATGCCGGCCTGCGCCGCGCCGATCTCGGCCATGCTGGCCGGGTCGACCGCCGCGATCTTCAGGATGAAGAAGAGATTGCCGCCAAGGGCCACCATCCTGTGCCAGTCGCGGCGCATCACCGCCTGTTTCTCCGCCTCGCCCAGGCCGAAACTGTCGAGAAAGGCTTCCTCGTCGGCCTTGAAGGCGGCGCGGTTTTCCGGCTTGCCGAGCGACATCGCCATCTTGTTCATCCGGTAGCCGTTTTTCGAACGCTCTCGCTCGAAGAGGGGCGTTTCGGGGATTTCGAGCACGTCAGACATTGAGCACCTCCTTGTGCCGATCAAGCCAGCCGGTGATGGCGGCAACCGTTTCCTCCGGGCGCTCGACGGGCATGAAATGCCCGGCGCCGTCGATGACGAGAACCTCGGCATCCGCGAGCGTGTCGGCGATTTCGCGATGCTGCTTTTCCGGCGACCAGCTGTCCTGCGCGCCGGTGATGAGCAGCACGGGACAGGTGATGGCGGGGATGTATTCCATTGCGTTCGGGCGCTCCATCAGCGCGCGGATCTGGCGGGCGTGAACGTCGGGCCCGGCCTTGACCACCATATCCGTCAGGTCGTCGACGAGCGCGGCGTCCGGCGTTGTCCCCTGCGCGAGCATCGGCGGCAGCCATTCGGCGGCGAGCGCCATCATGTCCTCGTAGCCGCGGGCGATCTTGGCAAGGCGCTTCGGGGCCTCGTCCGCGCGCGCGCCGTCATGTCCGGTATTGGCCAGCACCAGGCCTCTGATGCGCTCCGGCGCCTGGCGGGCCATGTCCATCGCCACGCGCCCGCCCATGGAGTGGCCGACCGGGATGAGCGGGCCCTCGGTCTCGCTGAGAAGCGTTGCCGCCATCGCCTCGATGGTCGGCTGGCGGGTGACATCGGCATCGGCCGCGGCGAGCCATGCAGGCGCAGCGCTGGAGACAGCGCGCCACACGCGGGCGTCCGATACCAGTCCGGGAATGAGAAGCAATGTGGTCATGACCGGCCCTCCCACGCCGCCGTGAATACATTGATGGGGAAATTAGTCGATATTTATGGCAATATCAACAGAAATGCTACAAAATGTATACATAAATGCCGATGGACGCATTGTGGTGCGGGATTTCCTTCGGAGCGTGAGGCCGGAACGGGCTTGCCCCGAATTTCACTGTGTATACATTAGAGCACGACCAGGAAAAGTGGAGACCGGTTTTCCGTCCGGACGCGGCGAAAAACAAAAGGCTGGAGCATGTTCGCGATTCAAGCAAATGCGAGCATGCTCTAAGAGCGTTCCAACCTCTTTGGATGAATATTATGCGGGGAGACGACGATGGACAGGCAGGCAGCTGCAAAAACCCACACGATGCGGGCGCTGGTGGAACTGCGTAAACGCATTCTCGACGGCGCCATTCCGGGCGGAACGCGCCTGTTCGAGGTGGCGCTTGCCGATGACCTTCAGATTTCGCGCACGCCCGTTCGCGAGGCGATGTCGCGGCTGGCGGAGGAGGGGCTTCTGGAGCGCGCCCGCAGCGGCGGCTTCCTTGTGCGCAGCTTCGCCTATGCCGATGTGCTGGACACGATCGAGCTGCGCGGCGTTCTGGAGGGCACGGCGGCGCGGATGGCCGCCGAGCGCGGCGCGAGCGAGAAGGCGCTGAAGGAGATCTCCGCCATTGTCCGGGCGCTTGACGGCTGCGTCGGCGTCTTGCCGGACGATGTCGATTTCGAAACCTATTCGGAATTGAACGGCGAGTTCCACGACGCGCTGGCCACCCTGCCGCGCTCAGCCACGCTGGAGCGCGAACTGGCCCGCGCCAAGCGGCTGCCGTTCGCTTCGCCCTCCGCCTTCCTGCCCGACAGGAGCAAGCTTTCCGATTTCCGCCGTTCGCTGCAGGTGGCGCAGGAGCAGCATCGCGAAATCGTCACCGCGATCGCCCAGCGCCAGGGTGCGCGGGCGGAAGCGCTGGCCCGCGAACATGCCTGTGCCGCGCGGCGGAACCTTGAATACATCTTCTCCAAGGACCGCAACCTCGTCAGCACAGTGCCCGGCCTCGCTCTCGTGGCGCCGGACGAGCCGATCCTGCGCTGATACCGCCGCCGGTTGCCGGAAATCTGCAGGCGGAGAGATATTTCCGCTTGCATTCTTTGAGGCGACTTGCAAATGTATGTATACATTCGTGATGCTTTGGGAGGAGTTGAAAAGTGGCAGGTCAAAGCCTATCGTCCGTGATGCAGGGGTTCTCAAATCCCGTCGAGCTTTTGAGGAATTCGCGTTCGGGAATCTATGTATACCCTGTCGTCGCGCCTGAATTTTCCAACTGGCGCAGCGAACAGATGGCGTGGCGCCATACCGCCGTGCTGTTCGACCAGACCCACCACATGGACGAACTGATCGTCGAGGGGCCGGATGCCGCGGCGTTTCTCGCCCATGTCGGCATCAATGCCTTCGGCAATTTCGATCTCAACCGCGCCAAGCATTTCGTGCCGGTCACGCCGGCGGGCCATGTCGTCGGCGACATGATCATCTTCCGCGAGCGCGAGGACAAGTTCGTACTCGTCGGTCGCCAGCCGACGGCCAACTGGACCAAGTTCCAGGCCGCCATCGGCAAGTGGAACGTCCGGCTCGTCCATGACCCCCGCTCGGATTCCCGCCCCGAGGGCGAGCGCGTGCTGCGCACCCATTATCGTTTCCAGATCCAGGGTCCGGACGCGAACAAGATTCTCGATGCGATCAATGGCGGCCCGGTTCCCGAGATCAAGTTCTTCCATGTCGACTGGATCAATGTCGGCTCGAAACGGGTTCAGGCGCTGCGCCACGGCATGGCCGGCGCGCCGGGTCTGGAAATCTGGGGTCCCTATGCCGACAAGGCCTATGTCCTGTCGACCATCCTTGAGGCTGCGGCCAAGACCGGCGTAGACCTGCGCCGCGTCGGTTCGCGCGCCTATTCCACCAACACGCTGGAATCCGGCTGGATTCCCTCGCCGCTGCCGGGCATCTATTCCGGCGACGGGATGATGGCCGACTATCGCGACTGGCTGGGCGCCGATGCCTATGAGGCGGTCGGCTCCATCGGCGGATCCTTCGTCTCCGACAATGTCGAGGACTACTACACCAACCCGTTCGAGCTCGGCTACGGCTTCTATATCGGCTGGAAGAAGGATGACTTCATCGGCAAGGATGCGCTCGCCAGGCTCAAGGATGCGCCGACCAACCGCAAGAAGGTGACCTTCGAGTGGAACCCGGAAGATGTCCTGAAGGTCATCGCCTCGAATTTCGAGGAAGGCACGCCCTACAAGTGGATCGACTTCCCGCAGCCCAATTATGCGTCCTCGACCGCCGACATGGTCATGAACGGCGACACGATGGTCGGCATGTCGATGTTCAACGGCTATTCCTACAATGAGCGACGGGTTCTGTCGCTCGGCGTCGTCAGCCAGGACGTCAATGTCGGCGACGTGCTGACGCTGAAATGGGGCGAGCCGGAAGCCACGCAGAAGACCTCGGTCGAGCCGCATCGTCAGGCCGAGATTCGCGTGCGCGTTTCGCCGACGCCCTATGCCGCCGAGGCCCGCGAAAACTACGCCGACAGCTGGCGCACCAAGGCGAGCCGCTGATCGCCTTTCTTGTGACAATCGGCGCCGCCTTCGACTGGGGCGGTTGCCAGCCGCCGCCGGCGGAGAGAACGGACGTTTGCCGGAGATACGGGACAGGTCGAGGAGGGCCTGTCGGGATGCTCTGCCGGCGCCATGATCGATGCATTGTCGCGGAAAGTCCGGTATTCTTCGCCGGGGTCCCGCGAATATGAGTTCAGGAGCGTGGCCGCAGGCAGGCGGGCGCGCAAGATTTCAAGTCATGAAACCTGGGGAGGAGAATCATGATCTACAGGTCACTGCGCACTCTTGCCGTATCCGCCGCGCTTTTCGCCGGCGTCACTGCGGCATCTTCGGCGGAAGAACTGTCTTTCGCCCATTTCGTTCCGCCGCAGCACACGTTGACCGGTTCGGTCATCGAACCGCTGCAGGAAGGCATCGCCAACGAGGTCGGCGATGATCTCACCATCCGCGTCTATCCGGGCGGCGAACTCGGAAAGGGACCGCTGGAACAGTATGTCCGCGTGCTTCAGGGCGTTGCCGATATCGTCTGGGGCCTGCCGGGCTACACCTCGTCGCAGTTCCCCAAAACCATGATCGCCGAAATGCCGGGCGTGATCGCGCTGGGCGAGCCCGGCTATCCGGCAATCTGGCGCTCCATGGACATGATCAGGGACGAGTTCCCGGGCACGAAGCCCCTGGCGTTGTGGACCTCGGAGCCCAACATCTTCATCATGAAGGACAAGGACATTCGCACGCCCGATGACCTGAAGGGCCTGAAGATCCGCGCCGCCGGCTCGACCACGGCCGCCGTTCTCGAAGCGCTCGGCGCGACCCCGGTGCAGATGCCGGCGGGAGAGCTGTACAACGCCCTGCAGACCGGGCTGATCGACGGCGTCGTCACCGGAGCGTCCGCCGTCACCGACTTCAAGCTTTCCGAGGTCGCCGACAGCTATACGATCGGCGCGCCGATCGGCCGCCTCACCTTCTACGTGGTCATGAGCCAGGCGCGCTATGACGGGCTCTCCGACGAGCAGAAGGCGGCGATCGACAAATATGCCGGCGAGTATCTTTCCGAGAGCGCGGAAACCGCCTGGAACCGGGTTGCCGAAGAGACCATCGCCGGGCTTGAAGCCGATCCGGACAAGACCGTGATCACGCTCGACGCCGACCAGGCGGCAGCCTTCGGTGCGCTCACCATTCCGGTGACCGAGGAGATCGTTTCCGAGCTTGGCGCCGAAGACGTTCTCGCCTCGATGCGCGGTGAATAGGACCATGCTTGTCACGCTCCGCAAGGCGGCGAACGGGTTGATCTCGCTCTCCGCCTTTGCAGGCACGCTCGGGCTGATCTTCGTGACGCTGGTCGTGCTCGCGGACGTGATCGGAAGGGCATGGGGCGCGCCGCTGCGCGGCGCGCAGGACTTCTACCAGATGGGCATGGTGATCATCGTCTTCGGCGGCATGGCGCTTTGCGACAAGCTCGGCGGTCATGTCGCGGTCGATGTCTTCGAGGATCATTTTCCCGATGCTCTCAACCACTGGCTCAATATCTTCGCCGCGCTTCTCGGCGCGGTGATCTTCGCCGGCATTGCCTACACCGTCTATGATTCCGCGAAACTGTCGCAGATGCTCAAGCTTGCCACCAATATCGTGCGCATGCCCAAATGGTATTTCCAGTGGGCGCTGTCGATCATGGCGCTGATCACCGCCTTCGGCATGGGGCTTCGCGCCGTTGAACTTGTGCTGACCGGCCCTGCCGGCCGCGCCGAGCGGGAGATCGGGAAATGAGCGGAGAACTGGTGGGCCTGATCGGCCTTGCCGTCCTGTTTGTACTGCTGGTGATCCGCGTGCCGGTGGCGCTGGCCATGTTTTCCGTGGGCTTTGCCGGCATCTGGGCATTGCGCGACCTGAAGGCGGCGATGAGCCTGATGGCGTCGGAGAGCTTCACGCTTGCCTCCTCGTCCGAGCTGGTGGTCGTGCCGCTTTTCATCCTGATGGGCAATGTCGCATCGGTGACGGGCATGAGCGGCAGGCTGTACGATGCGGCCTATGCCATTGTCGGGCGGTTTCGCGGCGGGCTTGCCTCGGCGACCGTGCTGGGATGTGCCGGGTTCGCCGCGCTTTCGGGTTCATCGGTCGCCTCGGCGCTGACCATGGGCAAGGTGTCCATGGCCGAGATGGACCGCTTCAATTACGACAACAGGCTGTCGACCGGGGTCGTCGCCGCCGGCGGCACGCTCGGCATCCTGATCCCGCCCTCGACCGGCTTCGTGATCTACGCCATCCTGACGCAGCAGTCGATCGGGCGGCTGTTCCTGGCGGGCGTCTTGCCGGGCATCCTGCTTCTGTCGATGTTCATTGTCACGATCACCGTGCTATGCTGGCTCAGGCCCGGTTTCGGTCCCGCCGGTCCGCGCACGACGATGGGCGAGAAGACGAAGAGGATGGTCGGGGCGCTACCCGTGCTCTCGGTGGTGATCCTGACGATCGGCGGCATCTATGGCGGGATATTCTCGCCGGTGGAGGCGTCTGCCGTCGGCGCCGGGCTGATCATCCTGATCGGCGCGGCGACGGGAAAGCTTACGCCAAAGGCGTTCTGGGCGGCGGCCAAGGATTCGGTGGTCACGACGGCGGCGGTGATGCTGATCCTGATTTCGGCCCATATCCTGAACCCGTTCCTGGCGCTCACCCACATTCCCGATCTGGTCGGCGCCTTCCTGGAAGGCCTTCAGGTCGGACCGATCGCGGTGCTGGCCCTGATCCTGCTGACCTATCTGATCCTCGGCTGTTTCCTTGAAGGTTTCGCCATGCTGGTGCTGACCATGCCGATCTATTTTCCGGTGATCACGCAGCTCGGGATCGACCCGATCTGGTTCGGCGTGCTGGTGGTGCTGACGCTGGAAATGGGACTGATTTCGCCGCCGGTCGGGGTCAATGTGTTCATCGTCAAATCGGTGGCGCGCGACGTGCCGCTTTCGCGCATCTTTGCCGGCGTCACGCCGTTCTGGTTCGCGATGCTGGCGACGCTGGTGGTGCTGATCGCCTTTCCGCAGATCACGCTGATCCTGCCGAATACGATGATGAACTAGCGCATCGGCCCGAAAACCGGAATCGATTTTCGGAAAGCACGATGCGTAGATAAAATAGGTTAGAGCGTCCTTTGTGCGTCCGAACGGACGCACGGCGCCCTAGCGGAACTCGCAGAAGGGCGGAGACGGATCTCCGCCTGCAAGCGCGTTGGAAATTTCGGCGGGACGTTTGACAGAAAGGCGCCGCCCGGCAATGCCGTGAAAGACAATCGAAGCTCTGACTGCCGGCACGGCCTGCGCGCCGGCGGCGGGAAGACGCGCGCCCGAGAACGGCCGGAGAAGACTTGCCGCAATGCGGCGCCATGAATGAAAGATCGTTCGCCTCTCGAAGGAGGGGAACACCTGCTGTCTGAATGGGGGCGGATGTCCGCGCCCCGATCCGGAGGAGAACCTTGCGATGAAGTCCTATGTCCTGACCATCAAATGCGCCAACCGTCCAGGCATCGTTGCCGCCGTCGCCACGCTGCTTGCCCGCGCCGACGGCGATATCACCGAGGCCCGGCAGTTCGACGATGCGGTGAGCGACACTTTCTTCATGCGCGTGTTGGTTAAATATCCAGGCGACGAGACCGCCCTGCGTGCCGAGATGCAAAAGCTCGCGGCCGAATACGGCATGACCTGGGAATTGTGGGACATGGCGCGCCGGCCGAAGGTGCTGATGATGGTCTCGAAGTTCGATCATTGTCTCGGCGATCTGCTTTACCGCAACCGGATCGGCGAACTGGACATGGAGGTCGTCGCGATCGCCTCCAACCATCCGAAGACGGCTTTGAACCTCACTCTGATGGGCGATATTCCCTATCACCACTTGCCGATAACCAGGGACACCAAGCCCGATCAGGAAGCCCGGATCAAGGCGCTCGTCAATGAAACCGGCGCGGAACTGGTGGTTCTCGCCCGCTATATGCAAATCCTGTCGGATGATCTCTCGGCCTTCCTGTCGGGGCGCTGCATCAACATCCACCACTCTTTTCTGCCGGGCTTCAAGGGAGCAAAACCCTATCATCAGGCCTTCGAGCGCGGGGTGAAGATGATCGGCGCCACGTCGCATTACGTAACCGAGGACCTCGATGAGGGGCCGATCATCGCCCAGGATGTCGAGGCGGTCACCCATGCCGACACGCCGGAGGATCTCGTCCGCAAGGGGCGGGATATCGAACGCCGTGTGCTGGCCAGGGCGGTGACCCTGCATCTTCAGCGCCGCGTGATGTTGAACGGGAAGAAGACGGTCGTGTTCGAAAAATAGATCCGGATGTCCGAAAAGCGTTTTCCGGTCTTCGGCCAGGGCCGGCCGATGCCGCAATCGGCAAAGCGATCCGCTTTCCCAAAAGCGCAACATGGCAATGTCGTCAGAAAGAATTCGGGGAAGAGCTTGCCAGGAAACAACAAAATGTATACATTTGATTCATCGGAACCTGGAGGAGGATCTGCAAAAATGATTGGATTTCTGGGCAGGCGCAGCAAGCAAACCGCTACCGGAGACGATGTCATAGGCCCATTTCTAAAAGGGTTCTCGATCGAAGTCATGCCGCGCACGGCGGCCAAGGCTGATGACTTCAAGGCGCTGCTGCCGGCCGGAACACGTGTATACATAGCTCACATCGAAGGAACGCCGATCGAGGATATGGTCGCCACGGCGCGGCGTCTGTCGGAAGACGGCTTTCCGGTCATGCCGCATTTCCCCGCCCGCATCATCAGAAACAGGGCGATGCTCGAAGACTGGATCGCGCGCTATCAGGGCGAGGCCGGCGTCGACCAGGCGCTGCTGCTGGCCGGCGGCGGTGGCGCGCCTGCCGGCGACTATCACTCGTCAATGCAGCTGATGGAGACCGGGCTGTTCGACAAGGCCGGGTTCCGGCGGCTTCATGTAGCCGGCCATCCGGAGGGCAACAAGGATATCGATCCCGACGGGTCAACCGGTAATGTGGATGCCGCCCTCAGGTGGAAGCAGGACTTTGCCGAGCGCACCGACGCCGAAATGGCGATCGTCACCCAGTTCGCCTTCGAGGCGGAGCCGGTGCTGGCCTGGATCGAGCGGCTGCGCGGCTTCGGCGTGGACCTTCCCGTCCATGTCGGCATTGCCGGGCCGGCCAGGCTGCAGACGTTGATCAAATTCGCGATTGCCTGCGGCGTCGGTTCCTCGCTCAAGGTTCTGCAACGCCGGGCCATGGATGTCTCCAAGCTGGTGCTGCCCTATGAGCCGACGGACGTTCTGGCTGATTTTGCCGTCGCAGCGAAACGTGACGGCGGTTCGGCCGTCGCGCAGATTCATTTCTTTCCGCTCGGCGGCATCGGCGCCTGCGCCGACTGGGCGGTCCGCCACGGCGTCTCCGCTCCGGCCCCGGCCGCCGTATGAAGTCCTCGCCCGGCGGCGAGAGCGCCGTGCGTCGATCCGGACGCACAAAGGGCGCGCTAGCCTGTTGAATCGACGCATCGTGCTTTCCGAAAAGCAATTCTGATTTTCGGGCCGATGCGCCAAGCGACGCTCAGTTCCCGTCATGTCCCCGCCGGCCAGTTCGCGCACGCGACTGGCCGGTTTTTTGTTGTCCAAGCAGTTCGGGAGGAGGTGGGGGCATGCGCGCAGACGCGCGCGAAATGTATACGCATCATGTTGATAGACTTATTCCATTTTGTATATAAAAGGCATTTTTTCTTCAAAATTCGCGCTAAAACTGTTTATTTCTGACGAATACTAAGCTAAAGTCTAAACATGGCCAGTTCGAAAACCTGTATATGCGTATACATTCTGGCCGGATGCCTTCGGTGTTTTTTCGTCTGGGAGGGCGGAAGAAGGGCCTCGAAAGCCTGCGAAGGCGTCAGATCGCGCCAGGCCGGAACGCGTTGTGTTTCGACGTCGCGGTTCGCGCGATCCGAGGAGCAATTCCAGCCGGTGCATTGACCGGCTGCGCATGCCCGTCCGGCCCGTTGCCGGCAGTTTTATGGTTTCTTGCGAAAATCTTGCCTCGTTCAGGCTTTGGTTCCTGTTCAAGGCGAATTTGCCGGCGGCGATGCGCCGGGTTGCGGCAGTCGGCCCGGCAGGCCTGGTCCGTCGGGCATGGAAACCGTTCGATCGGACGCGAAGGTTCGCAGGGCCGTGCGCTCATGGCGGAAGTCGAGGACGGAGGAGGTCCCGGCATCCGTGTAACTGACCCAGAGGGAGGAGAACAGATGAGACTGAATGCGACCATAAGGTGCGGCATGGCGGCGGCGTCGGTTGCCGCGATCGTGCTGGCGGGGGGACTGGCCGCGCAGGCCGAGCCGATCGACCTCGAAGGAGAGACGGTGACGCTGGTGCACAATGTCGCGCCCGGCGGCGCAACCGCCATCAGCGCCCAGGTGCTCGCGGATGCCTGGTCGAAGACGATGGCGGGTCATCCGACCATGATCGTCCAGTCGGTCTCCGGCGGAGCGCTGACCAAGGGCATCGATTTTGTCATGGACGCCCGCCCGGACGGCAAGACCCTCGGCTATCTCGCCTGGCAGGGCACGACGCGCATCCTCGATCCGGAGGTGCTGCAGATCCCGTTCCAGGATTTCGGCGTGATCGGCGGCATCGGCGGATCCAACTTTCTGTTTCATGTCAGGAGCGATGTCGGCGCCGGGCTGAAAGACCGCGACGACCTGCCCGACGTCGAGAGCGTCACCGTCGGAGTCTACTCGCCGCGCATGACCCAGGGCATGCAGACGGCAGCAGCGCTCGATCTTCTCGGGGTCGACTGGCAGTTCGTCTCCGGCATGCTCGGCGACGGACCGCTTTACGCGGCCCTCCAGCGCGGCGAGATCGACGGCTACCCGGCGACCACGACCCAATATATCGCCGAACTCGGCGACGGACCGATCGCCAGCGGCGAGACGATGGCGATCTGGCAGATGGGGCCGCTCGAAGCGGATGGTTCGATGAAGCTCGATCCAGCCCTCGAAGGCGTGCCGACCCTCGGCGAATACATCGAAAAGGCGACCGGGAAACCGCCGGAAGGCCCGCTCTGGGACCTGGTCATGTATCACGCCCGGTCCTCGGCGCCGGTCAACTGGATCATCGTCGCGCCCCCCGGAACCCCTTCGGATCATCTCGACATGCTGCGCGCCAGTTTTGATGAAGCGACAGCCTCGCCGGACTATCTGGAGGCGGCCACCAAGGTCTACGGCTCGCCGCCGAACATCGTCCACTGGCAGGAGATGACCAGGATCATCTCCGATGTGCAGAACACTTCTGAAGACATCAAGGACACGATGCGCCAGCTGGTCGAGCGGATCGAGCAGTAGAAGGCGGGCCGGGGGCGGCGCGCCCGCCTCCCGCGCGCCGGGAACCGGAGCCTGGCACGAAGAGCCCGGCCGCCGCTCGCGTCTTGCCGCCGGCGATTGCGTCGTCGACGGACGCGCGGTCAGGGCCAGGCCTCCGCCGGTTCTGCCTGATTGCCATTGTGCCCTTTTCCTGAAGATTGGAGCGCGTCGTTCGCGGCGGATTGCAATCTAAAGCTGTATTTTGCCATCGTTTGCGCCTGAGTGGGACAACGATGAGCAGCCACGCTGATCTGGAGCCGGAACTTCATGTTCGATTCATTCATGACGGGGCTTTCGCTGGTTCTGTCCTTTCCCGGTTTTCTCTACCTGCTTGCGGGCATCGCCGTCGGCCTGTGGCTTGGCATCGTCCCGGGCCTCGGCGGCGTCACCGGCATGGTGGTGCTTCTGCCGCTGACCTTCGGCATGGACCCGGCCGCGGGCCTTGCCATGCTGCTCGGCATGTTCGCGGTGGTCTCCACCTCCGATACGATCACGTCGGTCATGCTCGGGATTCCCGGCACGATCGCCAGCCAGGCGACCGTGATCGACGGCAATGCCATGGCCAAGCGCGGCCTGGCGCAGACGGCTTTCGGCGCGGCCTTTGTCAGCTCGGCCTTTGGCGGGGTGCTCGGCGGCTTCGCCATGGCCGCCTCGCTGCCCTTTGCGCTGTGGATCATTCTTGCCTTCGGTTCGCCGGAGTTCTTCCTGCTTTCGCTGCTCGGCCTGCTCATGGTCGGCGCCGTCAGCGGCAACGCGGTCTCCAAGGGGTTGGGGGCGGCCGTACTCGGGCTGATGCTTTCCCAGATCGGCTATCCGGTCGCAAGCTCCATGCCGCGCTATTTCTTCGGCGAACGTTCGCTGCTTGACGGCCTGCCGCTGGTTCCGGTCATTCTCGGGCTTTTCGGCCTGCCGGAAATGATGGACCTTGCCGCCCGGCGCACGGCAATCGCCCACCTCAGCGACAAGCACGCGCAGGGTGACAGCATCTTCAGCGGGGTCCGCGCCGCCATCCGCAATCGCTGGCTGGTCCTGCGCTGTTCATTAATGGGCGTCTATGTCGGCATGCTTCCGGCCATCGGTTCTTCCGTGGTCGACTGGCTTGCCTATGGCCACGCCACGCAGAGCTGCAAGACCGATCCGCAGTTTGGCAAGGGCGACGTGCGCGGCGTGATTGCGCCGGAAGCGGCCAACAATGCCGTGCTCGGCGGTTCGCTGATCCCGACGCTTGCCTTCGGCATTCCCGGCAGCGGCGCCATGGCGGTGCTCCTGGGCGCCCTGACGATCCACGGCTTCTCGCCGGGCCGAAACATGCTGGGCGACAATCTCGACATCACCTTCTCGATGGTCTGGACGATCATCATCGCCAATATCATCGGCGCCGCCGCCCTGATGCTCTGGGGCCGACAGGTGGCGCGCGCCGCTTTCGTTGACGGCAATTTCATCGTGCCGGCGGTGATCCTGTTCATCTTCATGGGCTCCTGGGTCTGGCAGCCGGGCATGTTCACCTGGATCACGCTTCTGGGCGTCGGCCTGCTCGGCTACATCATGAAGGCGGCGGGCTGGCCGCGACCGCCCTTCATTCTCGGCTTCGTGCTCGGGCCTGTCCTCGAGAACGCCATGTCCATCACCTGGCAGAGCTATACGGTGATGGAAGTGGTCACCCGTCCGACGGTGATCGGTCTCGTCATTGTGCTGGCCCTCGTCTTCTTCTTTGCGCTGCGCTCGACCCGCCGCGGGCTCGCTGCCCACGCGATCGAGGATACGCAGGAGAGCAAGGCAAGTCTGATCCTGTCTTCGGCGCTCGCGCTCGTGCTCATGGCTCTCTTCGGCGCGGCGGTGTGGATGGCGCGCGACTGGAAGCTTCTGGCCAAGGTCTCGCCGATGGCCTTTGGCCTGGCGGGCATCGTCATCATGGGCTTCGTCCTGTTCCAGGACCGCAACCGGCTTCGGGTGATCGCCGCCGCGCGTCGGGCGGGCGATGCGCTCGCCGGCGGCACCACGCGGCAATTCATCGCCGCGCATCGGCGTCAGATCATCACCTTCCTGTCGATCGCGCTGATGGCGGCGCTGACGCCATGGGTCGGCACCTATGCCGCCATCCTCGGCTTTGCCGCGATCTACACGGCGCTTTGGGGCCGGTTCCGGTGGTGGGTGGTCGCCCTCTACACGGCTGGCCTCGGGGCGGTGCTCTACTTTCTTTACGACCGCCTTCTTCATGCCCCGTTCGAATTACCGTTCTTCATGTGATGAGGAGACTGAAACATGCTGACAGAGCTTGATGTCGAGGCAGGACCGGATCCCGCCGCAGGGATCGGCGCCATCGATTGCGACGTGCATCCGCGCAGTCCCGGACAGGAAGACCTGCTCCCGTTCGTCGACAGCTACTGGAAGGACATGATGCCCTACCGCAATATCGGGCATATGGAACTGATGTCCTATCCGTTTTCGACCAGGCCATTCAGGGCGGAAGGCCCGGATGGCGGGGTCGCAAATCCCAAACGGCTGGCCGAAGCCCATCTGGATCCGAGGGGCATCTCGGCGGCGATCCTCAACGTCGTCAACGGCGTTCAGGCGCTGTTCGACCCCTATATGCAGGCGATGATGTGCCAGGCGACCAATCGCTGGCTGGCGGCGGAGTGGCTGGATCGGGACCCGCGCCTGCGGGCCGCGCTGCTGGTGCCGTTCCGTCATCCGGAAGAGGCGGTGGCGGAGATCAAACGCTATGCCGGTGACCGGCGCTTCATCCAGATCCTGGCGATCTGCATGGGCGATGCGCCGCTCGGCCAGCGCCAGTTCTGGCCGATCTACAAGGCGGCATCCGATGCCGGATTTGTCCTGTCGATCCATCCGGGCAGCAATTACCGCCACGCGCCGACGCAATCCGGCTTCATGTCCTATCTTGTGGAGGAACAGGTCAACTGGTCGCAGGGCTTCGCCAGCCAGGCGGCAAGCCTTCTGAGCGAGGGCGTGCTGATCGAGTTTCCGGACATGAAGGTGGTGATGGCGGAAAGCGGGATTTCCTGGCTTTTCGGCGTCTCCTGGCGCATGGCGAAGGACTGGCGCGGCTGCCGCGTCGAGGTGCCGTGGCTGAAGGAGGGCCCGGACAAGATCTTGGAACGCCAGCTGCGCTTCACCCTGCAGCCCTTCGATCTTCCGGTCGAGCCGGAAGAGGTCGCAGCCGTTCTCGAATGCATCGGCGGGCCGGAACTGCTGCTCTATTCCTCCGATTTTCCGCATGATCACGGACCGACCGCCGCCCGTTGGCCGAACGGGCTTTCCGCCGATCTCGCCAATGCCATCTGCCGCGAGAATGTCCTTGCCACCTATCCGAGACTGGAGGTCTGACATGACTGTTGCCGAACTGGAGAGGCCCGACACGGCCAAAACGAAACTGGGTATTGTCGATTGTGACATTCACCCCGCAATGACCGACAGGACCGAGCTCTCCCGCTTCATGCCGCTGCGCTGGCGCGAGCATGTGCGCGATTTCGGCATGCGCTCGGGCGGTTCGCTCGTCGGCATGCTGCAATATCCGCGCCTGAACCATGGCGGCATGCGCCAGGATGCCTATCCGCCGGAGGGCGGTCCGCCGGCCTCCAGCCTCGCCTTTCTGCAGACGCAGCTTCTGGACGAGCTCAATATCGAGTTCGGCTTGCTGCAGGCGCTGAATCCCGGGCCGTCACTGCAGAACCTCGAATTGAGCGCGGCCGTCTGCGCGGCCGTAAACGACTGGCAGATCGACAAGTGGCTGACGCCCGAACCGCGCCTGAAAGGCGGCATTTCCATTGCCCAGGAAGACGCCGAAGCCTCGGTGCGCGAGATCGAGGAACGCGTCAAGGACAAGCGCTTCGCCCAGCTGCAGATCGTGCCGCGCAGTCTGGAGCCGGCCGGCCGCAAGCGCTACTGGCCGATCTACGAACTCGCCGAGGCGCACGACCTGCCGATCGCGGTTCATCCGGCGGCAACCGGCTGGCATGCCAATACCGGCGCGGGCTGGGCGTCCTTTTACGTCGAGGAGCATTATGCCTTCTCCCATTCGGTCCAGACCATCCTGATCTCGATGATCTTCGAGGGCGTGTTCGACCGCTTTCCGAAGCTCAAACTGGTGCTGGTGGAGGGCGGCTTCGCCTGGCTGCCATCGCTGATGTGGCGCATGGACAGGGAGTGGGAGCGCATGCGCGGGGAGGTGCCGCATGTGAAGAGCCGCCCCTCGGACTATATCCGCCGCAATGTCTGGATCACCACGCAGCCGATCGAGGAGCCGCCGAATGTCCGGCACATGAACAACCTCCTTCAGTGGATCGGGGCGGACCGGCTGATGTTCTCGACCGATTATCCGCACTGGGACTTCGACCATCCGGACCGGGCTTTCCGCGTCGGGCTCAGCGAAGAGGCAAAGCGCGGCATCATGCGCGACAACGCGCTTGCCGTTTACGGGCTGGGTTGAGGAGAAGCCATGACCGATCACATCATCTGCAAGGTCGACGAAATTCCGGAAGGCAAGGCCAGAAGGGTCGAGGTCGCCGGCCGCGTCATCGCCATCTTCAATCTCGGTGATCGCTTCGCGGCGATCACCAACAAGTGCCCGCATGAGGGCGCGGAACTCTGTCACGGCCGGGTTGCCGCCCTCGTCAACGCCGATGGTCCCGGCGCCTACCGCACCGAGGACGAGAAGATCATAGTGCGTTGCCCCTGGCATGGCTGGGAGTTCGATCTCGAGAACGGCCGTTCCTACTGTGATCCGAGCCGGATGCGGGTGAAGATCTTCGACGTCAAGGTCACGCCGGGTGAGAGCCTGGCGGAAGGGCCTTATCGCGCCGAGGTCTTCGAGGTTCGCACAGAGGATGATTATGTCGTCCTTACCATTTGAAAACGAGCGCTTGCCCGTGTTCCCGCTTATGGGCGGGTGCCAGTGCGGGGCGCTCAGATATCGGGTGAGCGGGGCGCCGCTCACCTTCTATCTCTGCCATTGCGCAAGTTGCCAGCGCCAGTCGGGCAGCGCGTTCGGCGAAAGCCTGATGTTTGCCTGCGAGGACCTGACGCTGGACGGCACGCCCGAAGAGCGCTGGACCACTGGCGGCTCGGGCGTGCCGATCCGCCAGACCTTTTGCGGGACGTGCGGGGTGCGGCTGACCCATCGGCGCAAGGAAAGTCCGGTTCTGGTGGTCAAGCCCGGCACGCTCGACGATCCGTCCTGGCTTTTTCCGGCGGCGGAGATCTTCACCGCCTCCCGCCAACCCTGGCTCTCGCCGCTTCCCGGCGTGGCGCAATATCTGGAAGGTCCGGACATGGACCGGCTTAAGGACGACTGGGCACGGTGGATCGCCGGACATGAGGAGACGGGATGATGAGCGGGATCGTGGTTGTGGGCGCGGGCCAGGCGGGGCTTGCGCTGGCGGCGAAGCTCAGGGTCGAAGGCTATTCGGGCGCATTGACGCTACTGGGCGAAGAGGCGTGGCCGCCCTATCAGCGGCCGCCGCTTTCAAAGAAATTCCTGCTGGGGGAGCTGCCGCGCGAGCGACTCTTTCTGCGCTCCCGGGATTTCTACGGTGAGCACGACATCGATTTGAGGCTCGGCGCGCGTGTCGAGGCGATCGACCGAAGCGCGAAGAAGGTGCGTTTCGGCGATGAGGTTCTTGCCTATGACAGGCTGGTGCTGACGACCGGCGCTTGTCCCCGGCGCCTGCCGGCGGCGATCGGCGGCGACCTCGGGAACGTTTTCACCCTGCGCGGGATTGACGATGTCGATGCCATGGCGCCGCTTTTTGTACCCGGCGCGCGGCTTCTGGTGGTGGGCGGCGGCTATATCGGCCTGGAGGCGGCAGCCGTTGCGGCGCGCGCGGGCCTCAAGGTGACGCTGATCGAAAGCGGTCCGCGCATTCTCGGCCGCGTCGCGGCGGAAGAGACGGCGGGCTATTTCCGCACGCTTCACCGCGAAAACGACGTTGATCTGCGGGAGGAAGCGGGGCTTCGCCGGCTTCTCGGCGACAACACTGTGGAGGCGGCGGAACTGGCCGACGGCACGACGGTTTCCGTCGATCTGGTGATTGTCGGCATCGGCGTCACGCCCGCGACGACGCTTGCCGAGACGGCAGGTCTGCCGGTCGAAAACGGCATCGCCACGGATGAATTCGGCCAAACGGCCGACCCGTCGATCTTCGCCGCCGGCGATTGCGCCAGTTTTCCATATGCGGGCGGCAGGCTTCGGCTGGAGAGCGTGCAGAACGCCATCGAACACGCCGAATGCGTGGCGAAGAGCCTGCTGGGCGCAGAAACGCCCTACCGGCCCGAGCCCTGGTTCTGGTCGGATCAGTATGAGGTTAAGCTGCAGATCGCAGGGCTTAATACCGGCTATGACCGCGTCGTGGCGCGCAAGGGAGACCGGGAGGGCTCGGTTTCGCACTGGTATTTTGCCGGCCGGCGCTTCATCGCCATCGACGCGATGAACGATCCGCGCGCCTACATGACCGCAAGGCGGTTGCTTGCGGCGGGGGCAAGCCCCGATCCCGACCATCTGGCTGCGGCCGATCTGAAGACGCTGGCCGCAGCATGACATCCCTGGACACAGGAGAAACCCGAAATTGGTAAAGATCATCTATATCGAGCATGCCGGAAAGCGCCGCGAGATCGATGTTGCCGCAGGCCAGAGCGTCATGGAAGGCGCGCGCGACAATGGCGTGGAGGGCATCGTCGCCGAATGCGGCGGTTGCTGCTCCTGTTCCACCTGTCACGTCTATGTTGCCGGTGACTGGTTTGACCGGCTGCCGCCGGTTGAGCCGATGGAAGAGGACATGCTCGATTTCGCGCCAGGCATGGAGCCGGGCCGGTCGCGATTGTCCTGTCAGTTGAGGGTCACCGAAGACCTCGACGGGCTGACAGTCGAGGTCCCCGCCGAACAGGCCTGAAGATCACGCCGTGCCGGAAAGCGAAAGCGCCGTCTCGCGCAGAAGCTTCAGGAACAGCGTCTGGGCGGCGGTCGGCAGGAAACCGGCGCGCAGCGTCAGCCCGATCGGGCGGGCGCTTGCCGGAAGTTCGAATGGAAGGGCGATCATCAGCCCGTGGCCGATTTCCGCCTCCGCCTGGCGCTTCGAGACGCAGCCGAGATGATCGCTTTTCTCCAGAAGCTCGCGCATCAGGATCACCGAGCGCGTTTCCACCAGCCGCGACGGCACGGCAAGCCCGGCGGCTTCGAACATGCGGTCGAAATGGCTTCGGATCGGCGTGCCCTCAGGGGCGACGACGAAGGGATACCGGGCAAGCGCCTCGAAGGTTGGCTGCAACAGCGTGCCGTCCTTCCTCTTGCGCAGAAGCGGGTGCCGGGGCCCCGCGACCAGCACCACGCTGTCGGTGAACAGCTCTTCCTGGACGATATCGCCGATGGGCGCGGGATCGCGCAGCGCGCCGATGAGAAAGTCGGTCTCTCCGCGCCTGAGCCCGGCAAGCAGGTCGTCGTAATCGCCTTCCAGCACATCGACAGGGATGGCGCGGCCAAGCGCGCGAAAGGCGACGATCGCGTCCGGCAGCACGCAGGCGCGCGACAGCGGCATCGCGCCGACGACGATCCGGCCGGTCTCCCGTTTCATCGCCTCCGCCAGGTCGGCGTCCGCCTGGGCGAGTTCGGCAAAGGCGAGCCGTGCGGCCTGGGCAAGCGTTGATGCCGCGCGCGTGGCGACGATGCCGAAGGCGGTGCGTTCGAACAGCGGTCGTTCAGCCTCGCTCTCAATCTGGCTAACGGCGCGGTGCACCGTCGGCTGCGCCAGGCCGAGCCGTTTGGCGGCCAGCGTGAAGTTCTGGGTTTCGGCGACGGCGATCAGAGCGTTCAGCTGCGCGCGCGTGACCGTCACCTTCAGGCGCGGCGCGACATCCGAAAGCGCCGGGTCGAGATAGGCGAGGGCGCGTCTCACGCGGCAGGCCAGCATCTCGCCGGCCTCGGTGACGTAGAGCCCCTGGGGCGTGCGCGAAAAGAGCGTCGCCCCGGCAAGGCTTGCGATCTTGCCCAGCGCCTGGGTCACGGCCGGTTGCGAGACGAAGCACAATTCTGCCGCCCGGGTGACCGAATGCGTCTCGGCGACGGCCAGGAAGACCCTGAGATGGCGAAGATTATAGGGCAAGGGCGCCTCCGCGACGTGTTCGGCGGATTTATAGCACGCGGAACGCCGGAAGCGATGGCAAAGGCCGGATCGTGCGAGGGGCTCAGTCTTCGGCGCGGGCCTCTGCCGACAGGATCAGCCCGACGCGTTCCGCGAGGTCATCGTCTTTCGCTGTCTGAAGGCCGAGCGCTCCGATTTCCGCCTGCCAGGCAACCGTTGCCGCGCTCATGCGCGCCTCAAGCCCGAGATCGCTTATGGTCGCCGCGACCTCGCGCATTTCCGCCGCGCGCCGCGTGCCGTGCACCATCATCCGCTCGAGACAATAGGCGGCCTTTTTCGGCCAGTCGATCTGCGGGTCGGAGGCGGAAAGGGAGGCGATCACCTCAGCGCTGACGCCCGCCTTTTCAGCGGCGAGAAAGCACTCCGCCATCAGCGCCTCGGTGCCCTTGATCATCACCGAGCGGATCATCTTCACCGAGGAGGCGTCGCCGATGTGCGGGCCCGTCACGCTCGCCTTCATGCCAAGGCCTGCCATCGCCTCCGCGCCTTGCGTTGCATGCGGACCCGAGACGAGGCAGGGCGTTTCGTGGCGTTTCGGGTGGATCGGGCTCATGATCGCGACATCGACGTAGCGCGCGCCGGCGGCTTCGATCAATGCCGCGTTGCGGCGCTTGGTCTCCGGAGAACAGGAATTGCCGTCGAGATAGAGCGTGCCGGGCCTGATATACGCCGCCGCCGCCTCGGCGGCGGCAAACCCGTTGTCGGCGGTGACCAGGCTGAAGACGATATCGCTTCGCCGAAGCAGAGCGGCGGATGACGGAGCGCAGAAGACGCCGCGCTTGTCGCAGGCCTTGGCGATTGCTTCTGCCGCGTCGTTGTGCAGCGTCTTGATGTCGAAGGCGGCAAGGGTCGTCGCAATGCCTGCCGCAGCCCAGCCGTCCGCAATCGCGCGCGCGGCTTCGCCGAAACCGATAAATCCGATGGCTGTCATGGCTCTTTCTCCGCTGGTGTCCGCCCTTTCGGCAAACCGGAACCGACATGTTAGAACCACGCGGCGGGGCCAAGACCATTCAGAAGGCCGACATGGGTATAAGTAATAGCTATAGAACAATAGCATGCTCAAGCCATTCGCATGCTCATAGCACAATGCTATAGCAAATTCTTATGGCCGCGCCGCAATCCGAAATTGTCATCGCAGGCGCCCCGGCGTCAGATGCGGAACAATGGAATAACGGAGGAAACCATGCCGGACACCAACAAGACCGCGCTCGTGATCAGCGCCCATGCCGCCGATTTCGTCTGGCGCTGCGGCGGGGCGATCGCGCTGCACGCGGCCAAGGGCTATGACGTGACGGTGCTGTGCCTTTCCTTCGGCGAGCGCGGCGAAAGCGCGAAACTGTGGAAGCAGGAGGGGATGACCCTCGACAGGGTCAAGAGCGAACGCCGGAAGGAGGCCGAACAGGCGGCGGAAGCGCTCGGCGTCCACGATCTCGTCTGCCTCGACCTCGGCGACTATCCGCTGGAGCTTTCCCGCGAGGACAAGAACAGGGTGGTCGAGGTCATCCGCAGGGTGCAGCCCGCCTTCATGCTGTCGCACTCGCAATATGACCCCTACAACACCGACCATATGTATGCCACGAGAGTTGCGCTCGAATGCCGGATGATTGCCCAGGCCTGGGGTCACAATCCCGGCGAGAAGGTGCTTGGCGCGCCGCAGCTTTATCTGTTCGAGCCGCATCAGACCGAGCAGATGGGCTGGAAGCCGGACACCTTTCTCGACATCACGCCGGTGTGGGAGAAGAAGCGCGCGGCGATCGAATGCATGGCCGGGCAGGAGCATCTCTGGGAATATTACACCCGCGTCGCCATCAACCGCGCCAATCATTTCAAGCGCAATTCCGGCGGCCAGGCCTCGGGGCGCGACTGCAAATATGCGGAAGGCTTCCAGTCGATCTTTCCGCGCACGGTTGACGAACTCTGAAAGAGCGGGTTCACGCGCCGAAAGGCGCGCAATCAAAGGGGAGGAACAGGAATGACGACGGAGCCAACAAATCCGAGCTTCGACATCGCCCATCTCGGCCATGTGGAGGTGCTGACCAACAGGTTCGAGGAAAGCCTCGACTTTTTCACCCGGATCTACGGGTTGAAGCTGTCCGGACAGGACGAGCATTCCGCCTATCTGAGGGCCTGGGACGATTATGAATATGCGACGTTGAAACTGACGAAGTCCGACACCACGGGCGTTGCCCATATCGGCTACCGGGCCGCTTCCCCGGAAGCGCTGGAACGGCGCGTCGCGGCGATCGAGGCCTCCGGTTTCAAGGTGATCGGCTGGAATGACGGGGACCTGAGCCACGGCCGGGCCTTTCGTTTCGAGGACCCCTTCGGCCATGTCTTCGAGATCTATTACGACACCAATTGGTACGAGCCGCAGGAGGAGGCGGAAAAGGCGGCGCTGAAGAACACGGCATCCGCCTTTGCCGGCATGCCGCCGCGCCGCCTCGACCATATCAACCTGCTCTCCGAAGACGTCACCGAATTCCGCCGCTTCATGATCACCTGCCTCGGCGCGCGGGTGACGGAATATATCCTTCTCGACAATGGCCGGCTCGGCGGCTGCTGGTTCACCATCAACAACAAGAGCTATGACCTTGCCTGCACCGAAGAGCATGGCGGCGGCAAGGGACGACTGCATCACGTGACCTATGCCACCGACCAGCGCGAGGACATTCTGCGCGCCGCCGACATCTTCCTGCAGAACGGCGTCCACATCGAGACGGGGCCGCACAAACACGCGATCCAGGGCACCTTCTTCCTTTATGTCTGGGAACCGGCGGGCAACCGCGTCGAGCTCGCCAATGCCGGTTCCCGCCTCGTTCTGGCGCCGGACTGGCAGCCGGTCTGCTGGACCGAGGCAGACCGCAAGAAGGGCCAGGCCTGGGGACTGAAGACGATCGAGAGCTTCCATACCCACGGCACGCCGCCGGTTGCCGGCAAGGAGTGAAGGATGAGCACGGATAGCCTCAAACTGGCGCCGGGAACGCCCGGCTATGTGATCCGGAACGTTCCGCGCGCCGACGGCGCCGTCATTGACGCTCTTGGCAAGGCAGGCGTTGCGACCGTGCACGAGGCGCAGGGCCGCATTGGCTGCCTTTCCGCCTCTCTCCGGCCGATCTATCGTGGCGCGCAGATCGCAGGCTCCGCCGTCACCATTTCGGCAGCGCCCGGCGATAACTGGATGATCCATGTGGCGATCGAACAGCTTCAGCCGGGGGACATCCTGGTGCTCGCCCCGACCAGCCCCTGCGACAACGGCTATTTCGGCGATCTTCTGGCAACCTCGGCAAAGGTGCGCGGCTGCCGCGGCCTGATCATCGATGCGGGCGTGCGCGATACGAAAGACCTTGAGGCGATGGATTTCCCCGTCTGGTCGAAGGCCGTCAGCGTCCAGGGCACGGTCAAGGAAACGCTCGGCTCGGTCAATGTGCCGGTCATCTGCGGCGGCCAGTTGATCGAGGCGGGCGATATCATCATCGCCGACGATGACGGCGTCTGCGTCGTGAAAAGGGCGGAGGCCGAAAAGGTGCTGGCGGCCGCCGAAAAACGTCTCGACAACGAGGAGATGAAGCGCAAGCGGCTCGCCGCCGGCGAACTCGGCCTCGACATCTACGACATGCGCCCGCGCCTTGCGGAAAAGGGTCTTAAATATGTCTGAGGAGGGCATACCGTGCCTCTGGATGCGCGGCGGCTCGTCCAAGGGCGCCTATTTCCTCGCCACCGACCTGCCGGACGAGAAGGCCGCGCGCGACGATCTGCTGCTGCGGATCATGGGCTCGCCCGATCCGCGCCAGATCGACGGCATCGGCGGGGCCGATCCCCTGACCTCGAAAGTGGCGATCCTGTCGCCGCCATCGCGCGGTGATGCCGATGTCGACTACCTGTTCCTGCAGGTCTTCGTCGACAAGCCGCTGGTGAGCGACAAGCAGGGCTGCGGCAATATTCTGGCCGGCGTCGGCCCGGCGGCGATCGAGCGGGGGCTTGTGCCGGCGACCGGCGAGCGGACCGAGGTCAGGATCCACATGGTCAATACCGGCGAGATCGCGGTCGCGCGGATCGAGACGCCCGGCGGCAGGGTCAATTATGCAGGCGATGCCGAGATCGCCGGCGTGCCCGGCCGTCATGCGGCGATCCCGCTTCTCTTCAAAAATATTGCCGGCGCCATGTGCGGCGCGCTTTTGCCCACTGGCAATGCGGCCGACGCGATCGAGGGCGTGAAGGCGACGCTGATCGACAACGGCATGCCCTGCGTCATCCTCCGGGCGGAGGATTTCGGCCTGACCGGCAAGGAAGAGCCGGAGGCACTGGAAAAGGACACGGACCTCAAGAAACGGCTCGAGGCGATCCGGCTGAAGGCCGGGCCGATGATGGCGCTCGGCGACGTGACGGAGGCCTCGGTGCCGAAGATGACGCTGGTCTCGGCGCCGGAAAATGGCGGTTCGATTGCCACGCGTTCCTTCATTCCGCACAGGGTCCATGCCGCCATCGGCGTCTTCGCCGCCATCTCGGTGGCAACGGCGACGCGGATCGAAGGGTCGGTGGCGAAGGGGCTGGCGGTCGATCCGGGCGACGGCAATTATCTGGTCGAGCATCCGACCGGGGCGCTGGACGTGTTTCTCGACATCGGCGCGGACGGCGAAATCCTCGGCGCCGGCAATCGCCGCACGGCCCGCAAGCTGTTCGACGGGCGCGTGTTCCCGCGCGAGGCATGAGCGGCCTCAGCGCGGCGCGCGCTTGGCCAGAATCCGCTGCAGGGTGCGGCGATGCATGTTGAGACGGCGCGCGGTTTCCGACACATTGCGGTCGCACATCTCGTAGACGCGCTGGATGTGTTCCCAGCGCACGCGATCGGCCGACATCGGGTTTTCCGGCGGGTCGACCTTTTCGCCCGGCGCCTGGGTCAGGGCATGAACGATATCGTCGGCGTCGGCGGGTTTGGCCAGATAGTCGAGCGCGCCGAGTTTCACGGCCGTGACGGCGGTGGCGATATTGCCGTAGCCGGTCAGCACCACGATGCGGGTATCCTCGCGGGCCTCGCGAATGGCGGCGATCACGTCGAGGCCGCTGCCGTCTTCGAGCCGCAAATCCACGACGGCGTATTTGGGCGGCCGCGTTTTTGCCTTCTCAATGCCTTCGGCAACGGTCTCGGCGGTCTCTATGGCAAAGCCGCGCGTTTCCATGGCGCGGGCGATGCGGCGCAGAAACGGCGTGTCGTCATCGACAATCAGAAGGCTCATTTCGCCCTCCGGCGCGCCTGTCAATTCATCCCTGCCGTAGTCCGTTTCCTCAGTCTCATCCATGTCTGCCATGCCTGAATTCTCGTGTGCGGCAAATGACCGCGCGTCAATCCTGTCAGATGGTTATGGACCTCCTCGGCCCGGGGGTAAACCCAAAACCGCCGTAAAAACGATTGTGTGCGGTGTGGCCGATGACGGCAGAAGCGCGTGCCCTGCCGGGGGCCGCCCGCCCACGCCTCGAAGTCTGGCGGAACGTCTATCCGCTCAGCCGCACAAGGGCGGAGAGGACGTCGGAGCGGCGCAGCAGGCCGACTAGCCGGTTGCCGTCGGTCACCGGGAAAACACGGTGCGGATGGGCGATGAAGGCCTCGGCGGCGGCGACCAGATCGGCGCTTGCCGGAAGGCTGATGACGTTGCGGCTCATGTAATCGGCGACGGTGCCCTTCCATTCCTGGTAGTAGCTCGCCTGGAGGGCGGGGTTGAAACAGTCCTTCTGGGTGAGGATGCCGCAAAGCGCGCCGCCCTCATCGACAACCGGCGCTGCCGCCGCCTTGCTTTCGACCAGAAGCGCCACCGCCCGGCGGATCGGCATTTCGGGCGTGACGGTCAGCGCGTCGGTCTTGGCGATTTCCGCGATCGTGTCGGTCATTCGGATTGCCTCGACAGGCGGTTCGGGCAGCCCTCGCAGGCGGCCTCCTTCATGCAGGCCATGCCGCCGCACGAGCCCTTCAGCGGGCCGCGCCCGACGAAGAGGCCAATGCCAAGGCCGGCCATGCCGAGAACGACGATCGCGATTGCCAGCAGGATTTCCATGTCCGTGCTCCCTTCGAGGCGATTATAGCAGAAAACGGTCGAAACCGCCCGTTGTTTCACGCCTGAGGCCTTGGCCCTCATGGAAGAGGAAGAGGGCGGCGATCGACTGGCGGCGGGCCAGCGCCGGGCCGTCCTCGCCGGCGGCCGTCAGCGCCGTCGCCCAGCCGTCGGCCGTCATCGCGTCTTGCGCCAGAACCGAGACCGAGGCGATCGCGCCCTCGACCGGCACGGCATGGCGCGGATCGATGATGTGGCTGTAGGTATGGCCGGAAAGCGCATAGCTCTGGGCGCGAAGCCCGGAGGTCGCGACAGCGCCGTCGGCAAGCCGCAGCACGCCGGCGCCGCCATTGGCTTCCGGCCGCGGATCTTCCACCGCCACCTGCCACGGACGTCCCGCCGGATGATTGCCGCGCGCGACCAGCTCGCCGCCGAGATCGATGAGAAAATCGGAATAGCCGGCGTCCATCAGGCGGTTTGCCATCAGGTCGAGCGCGCGGCCCTTGGCGATGCCGCAGAGATCCATGGTGACCCCGGCTTTGGTCTTTCCGAGCCGGTTTCCGTCGACGGCAAGCGCATGCCAGAGCGGCGGCGCGCCATCCTCGGCGGCCACGCCCTGGATCGGGCCGAAGCCGTAGCGGGCAACCAGCGGGCCGACGCTCGGATCGAACCAGCCGTCGCTCTTTCGCGCGACATCGAGCGCCGATTGGGCAACGAAGGCGGTTTCGGCAGATACCCTCCTTTCGCCGGGACCGGAGCGGTTGAAGCCAGTGATCTCGCTGTCTTCGCGCCAGGGCGACATCATCCGGTCGATGCCGGAAAGAAGCGCTTCGATATCGACGCGAAGCGCTTCGGGCCGGGCTTTGTCGGACACGCTGACGCGCCATGTGGTCGCAAAGGCCTCGCCGGTGATCTGCTGCGTCGCGGGCGCGGATTTCAGGATCGCGGGCGCTTCGGCCCGGGCAGCGGTTGCGGCCAGAAGACCTGCTCCGGAAAGCGCCAGAACGCGGCGGCGGGTCAGGTATGTATGACGTGCGTTCATGGGTCAGACTCCGAAATCGTCGTAGAAGATGGACTTCGGCTCGACGCCGAGCCGGTGCAGCGTGGCAGTCACCGCCGAGATCATCACCGGCGGTCCGCACATATAGTATTCGCAGTCCTCCGGTGCCGGATGGCGCGAAAGCTCGGCGCGCACGATATCATGGATGAAGCCGCTTGCGCCCGTCCAGCGGTCGCCGGGCGCGGGATCGGAAAGCGCCGGCGTCCACGAGAAATTGTCGTGCTCGGCGGCGATCTTCTCGAACTCCTCGACATAGAACAGGTCGGCGACCGAGCGCGCGCCATAGAAATAGCGCATCCGCCGTGGCGTGTTCTTGCCGATCTGGTCGTGGATCATGGCCCTCAGCGGCGCCATGCCGACGCCGCCGCCGATGAACACCATCTCGCGATCGGTCGGCTGCACTTCGAACTCGCCGAAGGGCCCGGAGGCCTCGATCTCGTCGCCCGGTTTCAGCGCGAACAGAAAGGAGGAGACGATGCCGGGCGGAATTTCCTGTTCGCGGCCGGGGGGCGGGGCGGCAAGGCGGATGTTGAAGACGGCGCGCTCGGCCTTTGCATCCTCCGGCCTGCAGGCGATCGAATAGGCCCGTGTAACGGATCTTTCGGCATAGGAGGTCATTTCGGACCAGCCGGACATCGCCCATGCCTCGCGGAAGGGCGGGTCGATGTCGATATCGCGGAAGTCGAGCCGGTAGGCGGGCGCGGTCAGTTGCATGAAGCCGCCGGCGATGAAATCGAACGGCTGGCCTTCGGGAAGCTGCAGCACCAGTTCGCGGATCAGCGGCGCCTTCATCGTGTTGGAGACGACGCGGCAGGTAAAGCCCGTCGCGCCGACGAAATCCTGCGGCACCGTCACCGAACAGGGGCCTCTGAGCGCCGTCTGGCAGGCAAGGCGCATATGGGCGCGACGTTCGGCGGCAGACAGCACGCCGCGTTCGGTCGCCTGCGGTTCGCCCGCGCCTTCGCCGTCCACATGAACGCGGCAGAGCCCGCAGGTGCCGGAGCCGCCGCAGGCCGCCGGAATGCCGATCCCCGCGCCGTGGAGGACGCCGAGCAGGCGGTCGCCGCGATTGGCAGTGATCTCCATGGTTTCGTTGACCGTCACCGTCAGCGCCTCGGCGGGGATCAGGCGTGCGCGGGTCATCAGGAGCGCCAGCGTGAGCACGAGGACAAGGCCGACGACGACAAGGGCTCCGACTGCGATCTCGTTCATGACGTCACCATTTGCGCAAATGCGGAAAAGCCGAGGGACATCATTCCGGCAAGGGTGAAGGTGATGCCGAGCCCGCGCAGGCCCTGCGGCAGGTCAGCATAGGAAAGCCGGGCGCGGATCGCGCCGAGCAGAACGACGGCGACGCCGAAGCCGAAGCCCTGGCCCAGCCCGAAGACAGCCGATTCACCGATGCCATAATCGCGGTCGACCATGAACAGGCTGCCGGCGAGAATGGCGCAATGCACGGTCAGAAGCGGCAGGAACACGCCGAAGGAGGCGTAGATCGCCGGAAAGAAACGGTCGAGCACCATTTCCACCAGCTGCACGGTCGCGGCGATGACACCGATGAAGGAAATCAGTTTCAGATAGGAAAGATCGATCTCCGGCATGCCGGCCCAGGCCCAGGCGCCGGGCGCGAGCAGCGCGTGATAGATCACCTGGTTGAGCGGCACGGTGACGCCCATGACGGCGGTGACCGCGATGCCGAGGCCGATGGCTGACGCCGTGCGGCGCGAGAGCGCCAGAAAGGTGCAGAGCCCGAGAAACAGCGTCAGCGGCGCATTCTCGACAAAGGCGGCGCTGAGGAACAGGTTCCAGAGGTCGGTCATTTTCCGGCCTCCTCTGTCTTCGGCGGGTTGAACTCCGAGGGTTCGGCCTGCTGCGGCAGCACCGTGCGCACGGCCCAGACAAGGCCTCCAAGCATGAAGAAGGCGCTCGGGGCGAGCAGCATCAGGTTCAAGGGCGTGAACCAGCCGCCGTCCGCGACCACGGGAAAGACCTGATAGCCCATCAGCTTGCCTGCGCCGAAGAGTTCGCGTGCCGAACCGATGACGATCAGCACCAGCGAATAGCCTAGCCCGTTGCCGAGCGCGTCGACCATGGAGGGCAGCGGCGGGTTGGAGCGCGAGAAGCTCTCCGTGCGCCCCAGCACCAGGCAGTTGGTGGTGATCAGGCTGACGAAGACCGAAAGCTTGCGGCTGATGTCGAAGAAATAGGCCTGCAGGAACTGGTCGATGACCACCACCAGCGAGGCGACAATGACGATCTGCACGATCAGGCGGATGGAATCGGGGATATGGCGGCGGATCAGACTGACCAGCATGGCCGACAGCACCAGTACCGTGGTGAGCGAGGCCGACATGGTCAGCGCCGTTGCCACCGAGGTGGTGACCGCAAGCGCAGAGCAGATGCCGAGGATCTGCAGCGTCACCGGATTTTGCAGGACGAGCGGCTCCGTCAGCGTCGACCAGAGATTGGTTGACCGGGCCATATCAGAACTCCCCGCGCTGGACGGCGTCGATGAATGGGCCATAGCCCTCGGGCCCGCCCCAGAAGCGCATGATCTTGGTGAACGCGTTGCCGGTGCGTGTGGCGCCGGTTATGCCGTCGACCTCGTAATCATTGCCGGCCGCGCCCTTGGCGACGGCAAAGCGGACGGTGCCGGACGGATCGGCAAGCTCGGTGCCGGGGAATTGGGCGAGCCATGCCGGCTCCTCGATGCGCCCGCCGAGGCCGGGTGTTTCGGCCTGGTTGGTGATCGCAAGGCCTGCAATCGTGTTCATGTCGCCGCGCAGTGCCACGATCGCGTCGATCGGCGCCTGATAGCCCGGGCCGGTTACCGGCAGCAGGGCCAGCGAGATATCGCCGGCTTCGTTTCGAAGCAGGTAGATCTGCGCGTAGTCCGGCCTCCGGCCGATGCCGGCCGTGTCTTCCGCGGGCGACAGCGTGGTCCAGTTGGCCGCGTCGTCAAGGGCTGCGGCAAGGGTTTGCGGCGTCACGTCCTGTGCCGCCCGTCCCTTCGGCAGGTTGATCACCACGGTGGACAGCGAACCGCCGGATTGCTCGAGGATCTGCGTCATGCCGGGAATGCCGGCGACCAGCGCCTCAAGCCGGGCCTGTTCCTCCGCCGCCCGGTTGGCCGCCTGGATCGGCCGCAGGATCACGGTAGCGCCGGAGACCATCAGGGCGCAAATGGCGGAGACGAGAAAGGCGATGACGACGGTCTTTGTCCGGTTTTCATTGGGCAGCGCCAGAAACCGGCGCCAGGCCGAGAACGGATTAAGGTCAGCCATGACGTCTTCTCCTTTGGGCAAGCCACAGCGCAATGGCGGCTTCGTCCAGCAACGGGGCGGCAAGCGAGGTCAGAAGGGCCGCGGATACGGCCATCTGCACGGGAGCGGCGCTCTGCCAGCCGAGCGCGAACAGGATGATCAATGCGCCGAAAAAGGCGCCGTTGAGCCAGCCGCCGAGCCTTGTCGAGGCGCTTGCAACGGGATCTGCGACGAGCAGGACCAGCACCACGGCAACCGCCGGAAGCAGGGGTGCGACCGGCACGCCGGCGAAATGGGCGCCGCCGATGACGATGACCGCACCCGCGATCGCGCGCGCCGGCATCACCCCGAAAAGCGCGCCGAGCAGGGCGGCCGGTATCGCGGCCCAGGCCAGCGGCAGCGGCAGATCCGGCCAGGGCGCGGTGACGAAGCCGAAGCCGAGAAAGGCGAGCGTCACCGTTGCCGGGTTCAGCACGTTTCGGCCCCAGCCGCCGAAGACGAGCTCGGCCATGACCGAGCCGAAAGAGATACCGAGAACGAGCTGCACGATGCTGAGCTCCTCCGGCGCGAGGATTGCGATCGCAAGCGCCGTCAGCGCGCCGGCGAAGGAAGGCGGCTGGGCGCGGGCGAGCATGAAGATCACGTGCCAGAGCCCGGAAATGATCAGCGCCAGCACCAGAAGGCCTGCGGCATCGAGCCCGCCATACCAGAGCCATGTCAGCGCCAGTGGCATCACCGAGATCAGCAGAAGCAGGGCGACGGTTTCCCGGTCCCACAAGCCGTGGCTCATGCCGGTGCCTCCTCTTTCTCAATGGCGTTCAGAAGTCCGCGCAACTGCGCGGCAAGCGGCGGCTCGGAGAAGGTGACGTAGTCAACCAGCGCCAGGTCCTCCTCAAGCAGTGAAAGCGCGCCAAGGCGGGCGGCGGCCTCCTGGTCGCCGGCCGAAAGCGCGCGCATCAGGGCGGCAGCGGGAATATCGCCGCCGAAAGCCTGCGACAGGGCGGCCGTCGGGATGATCGGCAGCGGCCGGGCGGCGCGGGTGAGCGCCGCGGAAAACCAGTGGCCGCGCCTCTTGCCCGATCCGCGGGACAGAACGCTCGCCTGCCGGTCGCGCGGGCCGAGCCAGTGGGCGGGCCTGCCGTCCAGCACGGAGCCGGCAAGCACCTCATAGGGGCCCGGCTGCACATGGCCGTGACAGAGCCCGCGCAGGTCCGCGCCGGGCTGGCAGCGCAGCAGGCGCGGTTCGCGCATGGCCGAACCGGTGACGGTCACGAGCCGGGTCTCGGGCAGAAGGCCGGTTGCGAGAAGGTCGCCGAGATCGGCGATATCCTCGGCATGAATGTCCCAGACGCGGCCATCGATTGCGGCGGGCGCATGGTGGTGGATCTTTATGCCGGCGAGGCCCTGCGGGTGGAGCGTCCCACAGGCGATGCGGCGGATGCCGGCCGCGTCGTCGAGGTCAAGAGACCTGCCCTTCGTCTCGCACAGGAAGACCTGATTGCCCGCCAGAAGCCTCAACGCGGAAAGGCCGCGCGATATGGCCTCCTCGCGGCCCCGGATGGCGTTTCGCGGATCGGGGGCCGCGGGCCGGGTGTCGGCGGCCATGACGAAGATCGCGGCGGGCGTTTCGGCGAGGGCGGGCATATGGCCGAAGGGCCGGCTGCGGAAAAGCCGCCACAGGCCGGCCTCCTGCATCAGGGCGCGCAATGCCGCAGCATCGCTTTCGGCCCTGTCGGTTTCAAAGGAATGCCGGCCGCCGCCGTCTTCGCGAAACAGCAGCATCTGGATCAGCCTGCGTCCGGGATTGAGCTCGATCGCCGCCACCCGCGCCGGCATGGGCGCGACAAGCTTGATCTCCTCTGCCGCGCGCAGCGAGAAGAGCGGCTGGCCCTGGGCAACGCGCTGGTCGACCTCGACCAGCGGCACGACCCGCAATTCCTCGCCGCGGGCAGGCGTAAGCGCCGCCTCTTCTGTCAGGAGCGTTTGGGCAGCGTGGTCGTCTGGCAATGAGGGGCCGGTCGGCACGGACAGGCCGGCGGAAAAGAGGCGGTCCAAAAAAAACACTCCCAAGGCTTGGCGCCGGACAATCAACTCGTGCCGACAATTGAATTGCCGGGACGGACTGAATTGTTTAGCATGCAGCAAGCACAGACTATGAATTTTCAGTGGGGGTGAAAAGCCATGTCTTATGGAGTGAAGCGGTTTTCTTCATTTTTCGTTGCTGTTATTGCAGCGACATTGACATTTGTCAATTCCGGCAGCGCTTCCGCTCAGGACGACGGAAACGGCGAGGCGGCCGTGGAAGCCCTTGAACTGTTCGTCATGCCACAGTCCGGGCCGTTCCGTCCGGACCAGATCTCGATCCCGCAGCAAAAGATGATCGAGGCCTGGGCGCGCTCCGCCCATGCCGATGCCTCGGCCGAGGCCTTTACCCACTGGGACGGCGAGGGCGAGGTGCCGGCGAGCTGTTCCACCTGTCACTCGGGCGCGGGCTTCCGCGCCTTCCACGGTCTCGACGGCAGCGAGCCCGGCGTGGCCGCCGCCGTGCCCGTCGGCGGCGTCGTCGATTGCGAGACCTGTCACAATCCGGGTCTCGCGGAGATCACCGCGATCACGTTGCCGAGCGGCATCGAGCATCCGGTCAAGCCCGGCGTGGAAGCGGCCTGTCTCACCTGTCACTCCGGCCGGGCCGCCGGCGTGACGGTTTCCAGGGCCGTCGGCGACAAGGCCGATGACACGCCGGACCCGGAGATCGGCTTCGTCAACCCGCATTATGCGCTGGCCGGCGCCCTGCGCCTCGGCGCCGTCGGGGCGGGAGGCTTCGAATATCCCGGCAAGACCTATTCCGGCCGCTTCTTCCATGCCCGTCCGGTGGCCGATTGTGCTTCCTGTCATGATCCCCACACGCTGACGGTCGCGGAAGAGACCTGCCTTACCTGTCACGAGACCGGCAATTTCGACGCGATCCGCATTTCCCGCGTCAGCTATGACGGCAGCGGCGACCTCAACAAGGGCATCCGCTCCGATATTGCCAGCAATGCGGCGTTGCTGATGGAGACCCTCCGGGATTACGCCGCCAATGTCGCCGGGACGCCGATCGTCTACGAACCGCATTATCCCTATTTCTTCGTCGACGCGGATCAGGACGGCCGCGCCGACGAGGTTGACGGGCGGACGGCGAGCTACAAGGCCTGGACGCCGCGCAGCCTGAAGGCGGCCTATAACTGGAAGTTCGTCACCGCCGATCCCGGCGCCTTCGCGCATAATCCGCAATACGCGCTGGAACTGCTCTATGATTCGATCGAAGACCTTTCGGGGCCGCTTGAGGTCGATATCAGCGCATTGGGGATCCAGCGCTAAGGCGTTTCCGGGAAAAGCGGAAGCGCTGAGGGCGGCGATTTCAGCCCTTGCCGCCGGGTCTTTTCGCCCGGCGGACATTCTGTCCCGTTGCGGCAATCGGCCCGGCCATGATATCGCAGGGCTCTTGCCTGGCGGCGATGCCCGCCTCTCTTTCCTGCCGGAACGGATGAAACGACCAATGAATATAAGCAAGGCCGAAACGCCGCGCGCCATCATCGTTATGGGCGTGAGCGGGTGCGGAAAATCCTCCGTCGCGAGACTGATCGCCGAACGGGCGGGCTTCGAGCAGGTCGAGGGCGACGACCTTCACCCGGCCTCCAATGTCGACAAGATGACCGCCGGCATCCCGCTTGAGGACGCTGACCGCTGGCCCTGGCTTGATCGTGTCGGCGCCGAGCTTGCCAGAGAGCGTCAAACGGGCGTGGTCGTGACCTGTTCGGCGCTGAAGAAGATCTACCGCGACCGTCTGCGGGCGACGGCGGGCCAGCCGCTCGCCTTTGTCTTCCTGAACGGCAGCGAAACGCTCCTTGCCGAGCGGATCAGCGCGCGCGCGGGTCACTTCATGCCGACCTCGCTTTTGAAAAGCCAGCTCGAGACCCTCGAAGACCCGAGCGGCGAACCCGGCGTGGTGACCGTCGATATCGATAAACCCCTGAACGTAATCGCAGACGACGCGATCGCCGGCCTCAGCGCCGTATCTTTTCGCTAGCGCATCGGCCCGAAAATCGGAATCGATTTTCGGGCCGATGCGTAGATTCCATAAGTTAGAGCGTCCTTTATGCGTCCGAATGGACGCACGGTGCTCCGGGTCCGTTCGCGGCACGCGCCGATCACGGCTTCAACGGGCCCGCCGCAGCGAGGCGCGTTTCCCCGTCGGCCCCGGCATCCGACGCTCAGCTCGGTTGCCGCTGCGGCTTATATTAGGCTTGCCTTTCGCTTTTCGTTCGGCCAGTTTCACTCCGATGAACCGATCGGAGGGCGAGACATGGCGGTGACGGCGGGCGAGCGCAACCGGGCGCTGTTTCTGGGCAGTATGGGCGGCGGCCTGGAATTCTACGACTTTGTGATCTACGCCACATTCGCCTCGCAGATCGGCAAGACCTTCTTTCCGGCCGAAGAGGCGTCGACCCGACTGCTTGCGGCTTTCGCCGTCTTTGCCGCCGGCTATCTGGTGCGCCCCATCGGCGGCATTCTGTTCTCCCATTTCGGCGACCGGCATGGACGCAAGTTGATGTTGCGCGTCTCGATCGCCGGCATGGCGGGGGCCACCTTTCTGATCGCCTTCATGCCCGGCTATGCCACATGGGGCATCTCGGCCACCGTCGCGCTGGTCGTGCTGCGCATGGTGCAGGGGCTTTGTCTCGGCGGCGAAATTCCCGGGGCGATGACATTGATCACCGAAACCATGCCGAAGCGGCGCGGCCTTGCCTGCGGCTTCCTGTTCATGATCATCAATGTCGGCATGCTGGCCGCCCAGGCGGTGCAATGGGCGATCGAGCACCTGTTGAGCGATGCGGCGGTGCTCTCCTATGGCTGGCGCATCGGCTTCTTCATCGGCGGACTGGTGGCGATTGCCGGCTTCATCCTGCGCGCGCGGCTTGCCGAGAGCCCCGCCTTCGCCGAAATGGAGGCATCAACCCACAAGGTGCCGCTGGCGGCGCTCTTCCGCGACAATGCCCGCGCCGTTTGGCTCGGACTGTTCATCACCGGCCTTGGCGCTGCCGCCGTGCCGCTGCTCTACCTCTACATGAACAGCTATCTGACGGATTTCCTGCATTACGATCCGGACCAGGTGGCAACCGCCGTTCTCGTCGGCATCATCGTCTTTTCGCTGCCCATGCCTGTCGCCGGCGCCATTTCCGATTTCGTCGGTATCAAGGTGCCGGCCTTCGTCGCCGCCCTGCTGTTGGCGATCGCGGCCATCCCCGTTTATGTCTGGATCCATGAGGGCGTGTCGTCGCTCCTGCCGGCCATGATCGTGATCTCGCTGATCGGCGCCTTTGCCTGGGGCGTGGGTCCGGTGCTGCTGACGGCAATCTTCCCGACAGACGTGCGCTATTCCGGCGTCGCCTTCGTCTACAATATCGGCTTTGCCATTGTCGGCGGGCTGACGCCGCTTCTCGCGACCTTCATCATCCAGCAGACGGGTTTCACGCTCGCGCCCGGCTTCCTGCTGGCCGTCTTTGCCGCGCTCGCCACGGTCGCGATCTTCCTGACCCAGGTCATCCCGGCAGAGAAGTCTCAGCTCTGATCGGCCATATCCGCCTCCATCCGCCAGCGCGGCCAGGAGACGGTGATGCGCGCGCCGCCGACATTTTCGAAGGAAAGGCGTGCGCCCGAGCGTTCCAGAAGCGTCTTGGCGATGAACAGACCGAGGCCCAGACCGCCGGCGCGGCTGTCCGCCGGGTTCTTCTGCCGATCGGAAACGAAGGGGTCGCCAATGCGCGGCAGGATATCCGGCGTGTAACCGCCGCCGTCATCGGTGACGGTGATCGTGACCCGCGTCTCGCTGTAATGCGCCGCAATCTCCACCTTTTGGCGGGCATGTTCGACGGCGTTTTCGATGATATTGCCAAGGCCGTACAGAATGCCGGGATTGCGATTGCCGACCGGCTCGCCGCCGGTCTCGCCGGAAACGCGGATCTCCATCTGCGAGACAAACGGCCGGTGGGGCGCGACCACCTCCTCGATCAGGGAGGTCAGCGGCAGGAGCCGCATATGCGCCTCGTCCTCCTTGGAAAGCGACGTGAGGCGGGAGAGTATGTCCCGGCAGCGCTGGCTCTGGCTGACGAGCAACTGCACGTCCTCGCCATGTTCGGGATCATCGCCAAGCGCCCGCGCCATCTCCTTGGCCACCACCGAGATCGTGGCAAGCGGCGTGCCGAGTTCGTGGGCGGCGGCCGCCGCCAGCCCGTCGAGCTGGGAGAGGTGCTGTTCGCGCTGCAGCACCAGTTCCGTCGCCGCCAGCGCATCCGATATCTGCTGGGCTTCGAGCGTGATCCGCTGGACGTAGAAGGCGGCAAAACCCAGCATGGCGATGATCGCGATCCAGATGCCGAATTTCAGGATCGGCTCGATCTCCAGTGTGATGCCTGCATGCCATGGCAAGGGAAAGGGGCTGAGCGCCAGGGCCGACACGCCGGATACGGCAAAGGCCAGAAGCGCGAAGGCATAATGCAGCGGCAGCGCGGCGAAGGAGATGATCACCGGCACGCAGATCAGCGGCGCGAAGGGATTGGCAAGCCCGCCGGTCAGGTAGAGCAGCGCGGTCAGTTGCAGTAGATCGAAACCGATCATGGCAAAGGCGATGCGCGGGGACACGCGCTGGGTCGCCGGAAAGCTGACGCTCAGCACCAGATTGCCGAGGGCGAGCGCGGCAATCAGCGCGAGCACGGGGATGATCGGCATCGGGAAATCGAGCCCGAAGGCCACCGTCAGCGCCGCTGCCGTCTGGCCGGCGACCGCCAGCCATCGGAGCCGCACAAGCGTCTGCAGGCGCAGGTTTCCGCGTCGCTCATGCCCCACCATGTCGGTGACCGGCTTGTTCATCGCATTTCTCCTCATGTCCCGCGCGGCTTTGCCCGCCGCGTCGCCTGCGCATTGGCCGGGTCCTCCGGCCAGACATGTTTCGGGTAGCGCCCGCGCATATCCGCGCGCACGTCCCTCCATGACCCCGCCCAGAAGCCGGGAAGGTCGCGCGTCGTCTGGATCGGCCGGCCGGCCGGCGAGGTCAGTTCCAGAACGAGCGGCACGCCGCCGGCGATTGCCGGATGGCGCTTCAGTCCGTAGAGCATCTGTACCCGGATCGAAAGCACCGGTTCGTCGCCGTCATACCGGATCGGAACCCGGTCGCCGGTGGGCGCCGTAAAATGCGTCGGCGCCAGCCGCTCGAGATCGGCGGCAAGCGGGTGGGGCAGAAGCGCCTGAAGGCCCTGCGTCAGGCTTTTCGGACTGACGGCGGAAAGCGCGGTGATGCCCGCCTGGAAGGGGGTGAACCAGACATCAAGGCTTCGCAGCAGACCCATTTCTGCAACATCCGGCCAGGGATCGCCGAGCTTGCGATGGAGAAAGCCGATCCGCTCGACAAGATGGGCAGCCTCCTTTGGAAAAGAAAGAAGCGACAGTCCGTAGCGGCGAAGCCCGTCGGCGAGCGCCTCCGCCGCTTCGTTTCCGGATGGCTTCGCCCCCTGGCGCTCGGAAAGCACCAGCGCATCGAGCCGGGTCACGCTGCGCGCCCTGACGGACAGGCTGTCGCGGTCGAAGACACATTCCGCGCGGGTCACGATCGCCTCGGCGCGCGCCGCGAGGATGGTTTCCCGTGAAACAGGGCAGGCGGCGAGCACGCGCCCGCGCGCCGCGGAGCCTGTCAGGTCGGCGACGACGATAAAATCGCAGGCCGCGAGCGGATCATCCTCGGCCAGTTCCGCACCGCGACCATTGGCCATCAGATAGCGGCCGCGTCCGCCGCGGGCCATGGCGATGCGGTCGAAAAAGGCATGGATCAGGGCCGCGCCCGGATCGAAAGGGCCGCTGCGCCTGCTGCTGCCGCCTGCCGTTTTGGCGATGCGGGCGGCCAGCCCGCGCGCCGCCTCCGCCCGCGGGCTTTTGTCGGCGCGAAACCGCCGGAGCCGTTCGGAAAGGTCGATACTGGTGCCGCCAAGCCCCTGTTCGGTCAGAAGCACCGCAAGCTCGGCCGCAGGCAAGGCCGTGCCGCTTTCAGCCGCCTTGACGACCATGCCCGCAAGGCGCGGCGGCAGGGGGATGGCGCGCAGCCGCTCGCCGGACGGCGTCAGCCGCCCTGCGGGATCGAGAGCCCCGAGCGAATGCAACAGCTTGCGCGCCTCGGCAAGGGCGGGCCCCGGCGGCTGGTCGGCAAAGGAAAGCTGGGCGGGATCGACGACGCCCCAATGGGCAAGATCGAGCGCCAGGCCGGTGAGGTCGGAGGACAGGATTTCCGGCGGATTGAAGGCGGGAAGGGCGGCCGTCTGGCCCTCGTGCCAGAGCCTGAGCGCAATGCCCGGCGCGGTGCGGCCGGCGCGGCCGGCCCGTTGATCGGCCGCCGCGCGCGACGCCCGGACGGTTTCAAGCCTGGTGATCCCGGTCGCCGGCTCGAAGACGGGAAGGCGTTGCAGTCCGCTGTCGATCACCACCCGAACGCCATCGATCGTGATCGCGGTCTCGGCAATCGCCGTCGCCAGCACCACCTTGCGGCAGCCTTCGGGCGCGGGGGCAATCGCCGCATCCTGTTCGGCCCGCGACAGGTTGCCGTAAAGCGGCGCGACGATCACATCGCCGGGAACGCTCGGAGCCAGTCTCTCGGCGGTCCGGCGGATTTCGGCCTGTCCGGGCAGGAAGGCGAGGATCGAGCCCTCTTCGCGCGTGAGCATGTCAAGCACCGCGGCCGCGACATCATCCTCGATGCGCGAACGCGGCCGCCGCGGCCGGTAGCGGTGTTCCACGGGGAAGGCCCGTCCGGCACTCTCGATCACCGGGGCGTCGTTGAGAAGCGCGGCGATGCGGCTGGTGTCGAGCGTCGCCGACATCACCAGGATCTTCAGGTCCTCGCGCAGCCCGGCGCGGATGTCGAGCGCCAGCGCCAGGCCGAAATCGGCATCCAGCGAACGCTCGTGGAACTCATCGAAGATCACCATGGAAATGCCGGCAAGCTCGGGGTCATCGAGCGCCATTCGGGCGAACACGCCCTCCGTCACCACTTCGATCCGGGTTTTGCCCGAAACCTTGGTATCGAGCCGCATGCGGTAGCCGACGGTCTCGCCCGGGCTTTCGCCAAGAAGCGACGCCATGCGGAAGGCGGCAGCGCGCGCGGCAAGCCTGCGCGGCTCAAGCAGGATGATCCGCCCCGTGCCGGCCACGCCGCTCGTCAGCAGATGCAGGGGAACACGCGTCGTCTTGCCCGCGCCCGGAGGGGCGGCAAGCACGGCCTGGCCAATTTCGCCAAGCGCTGCCGAAA
>NZ_CP014275.1:4437500-4554702 GCF_001578105.1 Martelella sp. AD-3
GCTCACTGGTCTAAATAAGGGTCTTTGCGCCGAAAATGTACCGGGGCTCAAGCCATGCACCGAAGCTGAGGATGTGGATTTATCCACGTGGTAGCGGAGCGTTCCGTAGGCTGATGAAGGGATACCCGTGAGGGGTCCTGGAGGTATCGGAAGTGCGAATGTTGACATGAGTAACGATAAAGAGGGTGAGAGACCCTCTCGCCGAAAGACCAAGGGTTCCTGCTTAAAGTTAATCTGAGCAGGGTTAGCCGGCCCCTAAGACGAGGCGGAAACGCGTAGTCGATGGGAACCACGTTAATATTCGTGGGCCAGGCGGTGGTGACGGATTGCACAAATCGTACATTCTTATTGGATTGAGTGTGCGGTGGAGCGGTTCCAGGAAATAGCCCCGTCGTGAGACCGTACCCGAAACCGACACAGGTGGTCAGGTAGAGTATACCAAGGCGCTTGAGAGAACTGCGTTGAAGGAACTCGGCAAATTGCACGCGTAACTTCGGAAGAAGCGTGACCCTTTGATACGCAAGTATCGGAGGGTGGCACAGACCAGGGGGTAGCGACTGTTTATCAAAAACACAGGGCTCTGCGAAGTCTTTAAGACGACGTATAGGGTCTGACGCCTGCCCGGTGCTGGAAGGTTAAGAGGAGATGTGCAAGCATTGAATCGAAGCCCCAGTAAACGGCGGCCGTAACTATAACGGTCCTAAGGTAGCGAAATTCCTTGTCGGGTAAGTTCCGACCTGCACGAATGGCGTAACGACTTCCCCGCTGTCTCCAACGCAGACTCAGTGAAATTGAATTCCCCGTGAAGATGCGGGGTTCCTGCGGTCAGACGGAAAGACCCCGTGCACCTTTACTATAGCTTTACACTGGCATTCGCCAAGGCATGTGTAGGATAGGTGGTAGGCTTTGAAGCAGGGACGCCAGTTCTTGTGGAGCCATCCTTGAAATACCACCCTTATCTTCGTGGATGTCTAACCGCGATCCGTCATCCGGATCCGGGACAGTGTATGGTGGGTAGTTTGACTGGGGCGGTCGCCTCCTAAAGAGTAACGGAGGCGCGCGATGGTGGGCTCAGACCGGTCGGAAATCGGTCGTCGAGTGCAATGGCATAAGCCCGCCTGACTGCGAGACTGACAAGTCGAGCAGAGACGAAAGTCGGTCATAGTGATCCGGTGGTCCCGCGTGGAAGGGCCATCGCTCAACGGATAAAAGGTACGCCGGGGATAACAGGCTGATGACCCCCAAGAGTCCATATCGACGGGGTTGTTTGGCACCTCGATGTCGGCTCATCGCATCCTGGGGCTGGAGCAGGTCCCAAGGGTTTGGCTGTTCGCCAATTAAAGCGGTACGTGAGCTGGGTTCAGAACGTCGTGAGACAGTTCGGTCCCTATCTGCCGTGGGTGTAGGAATATTGACAGGATCTGTCCCTAGTACGAGAGGACCGGGATGGACGTATCTCTGGTGGACCTGTTGTGGCGCCAGCCGCATAGCAGGGTAGCTATATACGGAATGGATAACCGCTGAAGGCATCTAAGCGGGAAACCAACCTGAAAACGAGTGTTCCCTATCAGAGCCGTTGTAGACGACAACGTTGATAGGCCGGGTGTGGAAGCGCAGCAATGTGTGAAGCTTACCGGTACTAATCGCTCGATTGGCTTGATCGTTCTCATTGTTCATGTTCATCGGCTTCGCCGAAGACATGATCTTTTTGTCCTGACGCTGTCGCGGCCTTTGGCCGCTGCGCTCCGGACGGGCCGCTTCGCGACGCAGGCAAGCTGCTGAGGGTCGTCCCCCGGCAGTCATTGCGACTGCTGACTGGCGAAGCGCCAATACAACAACAGACCTCACGACCTTGTATCCTTTCTTCTGCATCGCAGGGGAAGGTCGAAGCCGACAGGCTTCGCAAGGCCGACCGGCCGCCGGCGCTGATGCGCCGCCCCGTCCGGAGCGAAGCGGCGCAAGCCGCGTCAGCGTGAGGACAGAACAAACTCCAGCTTCTCGAAAACATGCTGCATTTGGCCGACCTGGTGGCTATGGCGGGGTCCTTAACACCCGTTCCCATTCCGAACACGGCCGTGAAATGCCCCAGCGCTGATGGTACTTTGTCTTAAGGCACGGGAGAGTAAGTCGCTGCCAGGTCTGCCAAATGCAGCTCAATATCTTCTCATAACGGCGACTGCCGATCTCAAGCCGCCCCCAAAGCGGCTTTTTGCATTGCCGCAACAAACACGAAACAACGCGGGCTCGAGTAGCCCTCCGGCCCGCAGGAAGCAAAACTTCCAAGCACCGACAAACAAAATTCCGGGCAAAGCGCAAGACCAACCGTCTGCAACCATTCCCCGGAAGCTCAGAAATAACGCGGGGTGGAGCAGCCCGGTAGCTCGTCAGGCTCATAACCTGAAGGCCGCAGGTTCAAATCCTGCCCCCGCAACCACCGATACAAACAAACCCGTAGCATTCGCTGCGGGTTTTGTTGTTTTTGATGCCTTTCCAATAGCTTGACGCTCCGTCAACACAAGGATCTGACCCAGTTCGCCGGCACGCATATCGACCATCAGGATGACACGAGCTTCACCGCGGGTGGCGCATTCGTTTCGCTCGATACACCGCGCCACGCGGGAATGGTCTGCCACGGCAGTAGACCCTTCCAATCATATCCGCGAACCGCATAGGCGCCGCGTTGGCGGAGGTCGTCCGGGTCAGCGGGCCGGGCATCAACTCCGCTGATAGGTGCCGGGTGACATGCCGACATGGCGGCGGAAGGCTGTGTTGAAGGCGCTGACCGAAGCATAGCCGACCCGCTGGGCGATTTCCGCTGTTGCGACCCTCTGTTGCAAAAGCTGCTTTGCAAGTGCCATGCGCCAGCCCGTGACATAGTTCATCGGGGTCACGCCAATCTCGCGCTGGAAGCGGGCATAGAAAGTCGACCGGGACATTGCGGCGTCTTTCGCAAGGCTTCCGGCGCTGATGCCGCGAGCCGGATCCTCATGGATGCGCCGGAGCGTCGGGGCGAGCTGGGGATCGGCCATGCCGCGCAGAAGACCTGGCGTTGCATAGCCGCCGCCCGCCGATCGCAGCGCCTCGATAAAAAGCACTTCCAGCAGATGCGAGAGCACAATCGCGCGCGCGGTTCGTCTGGCGCCGGTTTCCTCGTTGATCATCCGCACCAGAAGTATCAGCCTCTCCGCACCGCGCACGTGGATGAGGTCGGGCAGCAGCGAGACGAGAAGCGCCTTGTCGTTGGCGCGGAAGGCGCAATGGCCGACCATTGCCTGGATTTCGACAGGCGCTGCGGGATCGCCCAGCCTGAAGACACCGGGGCTGGTCTCAAGACGTTGCGCAAGCGCCCCGCGCGGTGGCGGCTGAAGGCTGCTCATCGTGAAGGCGTAAGCCTCCGGAATGAGGACGAAGTCGCCGGCCCCCAGCACCATGGGCATCCTGCCGGCGACGGTCAGAAGGCATTCGCCATCGACCACGGCGCAATAGAACGGGCTGCCAAGATCGGTGCGTTCCACAAGCCACTGCCCGCCGCCCGTCACCTGCTTGGCGATAGAGGGCATCGGTTTGAGCAACGAGACGACTTCTGCGACGGGATCGATCACGATTTCGGACTTTTGATAAAAGAAGATGGACATATAGATATAGAATGTCCGGAGAAGCAAGTCCATCTTGGCGCAACATCATTATTAGGAGATATGAGAATGCCCAGGATACTCGTGACCGGCGCCTCTTCCGGATTTGGACTCGCCATCGCCCGGACCTTCCTTTCCAGAGGCTGGGACGTCGCGGCGACCATGCGCGACCCGAAATCCGATCAATTGCCTGTTTCGGACAAGCTTCAGCTCCTGCCGCTCGACGTAACCGATGCGAAGAGCATCGAGAGCGCTGTCGCCGCGGCAGGACCACTCGACGCACTGGTCAACAATGCTGGCGTCGGCATGCTGAATGTGCTTGAGGGAGCGGACATGGAGAAGGTCCGGGAGTTGTTCGAGACCAATGTTTTCGGCGCGTTCGCTGTGACCAGGGCGGTTCTGCCGCAATTGCGGATGCGCGGCGCGGGGGTCATCGTCAATATCAGTTCCAGCGTCACACTGAAGCCGTTGCCTGCCCTTTCGGTCTATAGTGCCAGCAAGGCGGCGCTGAATGCCTTTACCGAGAGCCTCGCCCTTGAGGCGGGTCTCTTCGGTGTGCGCGCGCGTCTGGTCCTGCCGGGCTCGGCGCCAACTACGGACTTTGGCAAGAATGCCGTGGCGCGCATGGGCATGGACATTCCCGAGCCTTATACCGCCTTCGTTCACGACTATCTGGCAACGCTTCGCTCCGGCCCCCTGGTCACGACGGCGGAAGATGTCGCCGCGGCCGTCTGGCTGGCCGTGACGGATGAGAATGCGCCGATGATGATCCCCGCAGGCGCGGACGCGCGCGCGCTGTTCAACGAAGAAGATCGCGCCACGGCTTGATCCCGTCTTCCACGCAGCCCATTCAGGAGCTTGACCCATGAACAATCTGATCGATCTCGCGCGGCACCTCCCCGCGCCGGAGGCGGCGCTGACCGTCTCCTATACGCCCATCCGCCTCGCAATGGGCGGCCGTCAGCCGCTGGAATTGCGGCTGACGGCCCATGCGAGCGGGAACAGGCTTCCCATTGTGCTCCTGTCCCATGGCTTTGGCCCGTCGCACTACATCCCCTCGAAGGATGGCTATGCGCCGCTTGCACAGTTCTGGGCGGAACGCGGATTTGCGGTGATCCAGCCGACCCATGCCAGCTCCCGCGTCGGCGGTCTGCCGGCGGATGCAGATGGCGCGCCGTTCTTCTGGCGCGAGCGGGTAGCGGAACTTCAGCTCATTCTCGACCGTCTGGACGACGTGGAGCAACAGGCAGCCGGCATTGCCGGCAGGCTGGACAGGGAACGCATCGCGGCGGTCGGCCATTCCTTCGGCGGACACACCGTTTCACTGCTGCTCGGCGCGAAGTTGCATGGTGAGGATTTCTCCGATCCGCGGATTTCCGCCGGAATGCTGCTGGCCGCGCCCGGGCGCGGCGGCAACGATCTGACAGAGGAAAACGCCGCGCGTTTCCCGTTCTTCGACGTCGACTTCTCAACGATTGCGGCCCGGACCCTCGTCGTTTGCGGCGATGCGGACAATCCGCATTTCACGCCGCGCGGCCCGGAATGGCACGCCGACGCCTTTCATGACGCCAGGGGAACGGACGGCGATCTCCTGACGCTCCATGGTGTTGGCCACGGGCTTGGCGGCATAGCGGGCCTGGACGCGAAGGAGACGGAGACCGAGGCGCCTGATGTGCTGGAAGCGCTGAAACGCCTCACGCTCGCCTGGCTCCGGACGGCCCTTGGCGTCGATCCGGATGCCTGGATGCAGAGCCGCGCGGCGCTCGAACAGTCCGCACCCTCGCTCGGGCATGTGATCTCCCAAAGACCGGCAACGCAATAACGGGCGGAGCCGTACCGCAAGCGGCTCCCGCCCCGCGCGGCGTGGAGCCGTGATGCCGAGGGCGGCAGATTGCCTCACGCGGCGATCGGCGGCGCTTGGTGACGCCATTCATCCGCGCCGCCCGCCAGCTTCGACGGACAGGCGGAAATGCGCCGGCCCCTCCTGTTCCCGCAAGGCGACGCGACGGATCTGAAAGCCGTCTCGTCGTTTCGCCTTATGACGGGGAGGTCCGTTCCGGTGAACCCGGCCCGAAGACCTGAGGCGACAGGACGATATCGGCAAGGGTGTAGTGATCGAAGACGCCGAGGAAGGATGTGAGCGCTTCGTTCAGTATCGTTGGCAGCTTGCAGGCTTTCGTGACCACGCACTGATTTCCGGTCGCAAAGCATTCGACAAGCGCGAAATCGGCCTCTGTCGCGCGGATGACAGCGCCGAGATTGATCCGCTCGGGCGACATTGCCAGCCGGAAGCCGCCGGAGCGCCCGCGTACGCTGGCCAGATATCCGTGTCTGGTCAGAACATTCACGACCTTCATAAGATGGGTCTTCGAGACCGAATAGGCCGCAGACGTCTCTTCGATCGTGACCAGCCGGTCGCCGGCCGAAGCTGCATACATCAGCACGCGCAGCGCGTAGTCGGAAAAGGTTGTCAGACGCATCGGCGCGCTCCCTGGAGGCTGCGGCGGCTGAATGCGGAGGATCTTCCGCATCCGGACGCGCGTCCTATGTCGGTATTATCATATATCGGCGATGTCTTTCGTCGGGAGACGGATCAAACCATGACGAATTTTCTGCTCGAGATCCGCGCGCAACCGCCATCACGCCCTTTCCGTCGCTGGGCCGGCTCAGACCGTTTCAGTTACGGGGCCTGAACAGCATTGGACCGTAGACCAGGCAGAAGCCCGCAAAGGCGAGAACCCATGCCAGTCCTGCTAAAGGCATCAACGAGAACGTCCAGCCAGGATTGAAGGCAGCGGCAAGACGCAGGACCAGTGCGATCACGATGGCCAGATAGATTGCCGCCGTCGCCGGCGGCGCCGTCAGCGGATAGCCGGTGTGGCCCCGGCTGGCGCGGGTCATGATCGCAAGCGTCATGCCGCCGATGGCGCCGACGGTCCAGCAGTGTATGGCAGCGCTTTCCGCGCCGGCGCTTCCCGTAAAGGCAGCATAGCCGGAGAACACGAAGCCGAGACTGACTGGCAGGAATGCAAGATGCAGGATGAAGACCAGCGGCTCGGCCAGCGTTTTCAGAGGTCGCCAGCGCCATTGCCGGAACAGGTTGAAGGCACCGATGGCGATCAGAAACATACCCAGCATCGGCTCTTCTCTGTCAAATGCGGGAAACGCGACCCATGCGCCAAGACCGGCGGCGCTCATCACCATCACGAACCGGTCGAATTCGCCGAAAGCAGGCGGCAGAGCCGGAGAACCCTGCTTCTTGAGCCAGTTGCGGGTGAAGCTCGGAACCACCCGGCCGCCGATGATCTGGATCAGCATGATGATGAGGGCAATGGCGGCGCGTTCGGCATAGACCGACGTGCCGTAGCGGATGTTTTCGTAGTAAAACAGGATCTGCGTGGCGGTAAACAGCGAAAGGACCACGATCACCTTCAGGTTCCGCCAGTTGCGCCCGGCGAGGATTTCCCGCGCCAGAAAACCGATCAGCGCCAGCGGAAAGGCGAGAGCCGCGAGATAGACAAGTGCTGGCGGGAGCGAAGCGGAGAAGCCGACGATAGCCCGCGCGCCAAGCCAGAGGCCGAACAGGCCCGCAAGCGGCCGGCCGACGACCGGCAGGCGGCCCGTCCAGTTGGGAACGGCCGTCAGAAGAAAGCCCGCGATGATCGCCGGTACATAGCCGTAAAGCAGTTCGTGGACATGCCATGACACGGGCGTGAACATGCTCGGCACCTGGATAAAGCCCAGATACCAAGGGACCCACAGCGCGATCAGCAGGGCGGCGTCAAGCGCGCCGAAGAAGAAGAACGGCCTGAAGCCATAGCTGAAAATCGCCGGTCCTTGCCATGCGCGCAGTCTTGCCATTGTCGTCATTGTTCGTCTCGGCAATCATGTTGGTTGAGTACGGGTTGAGCGGAACACGGGCACACCGGTCAGTATGGGCCGGCGAGTGGCAAGCTAGCCGGAATAAAACATGTATTTTATATTCATCTTTTGTCACGCCGGTCAATGTCCGTCCGTCCGGCGGGTCAAGTTGACGCAGGTTGGTAGCGGAGATTGGGAAAGCGCGATGCCTGGATTCGATAGCTGAAAGCCTCCTTTGTGCGTCCGAATGGACGCACGGCGCTCTACGCCGTCGGCAACTCGAACCGGTTGCGCAGCCCGAACAGCTCGGTCGTGAAGCCGCGGACGAGAGTAGAAACACCACCGCCGGCCGTCAGGCTTTCTTCTCCGGCCGCTGCGATGCGCTGATCACCGATGCCGGCGCGCTCGCCTCCGTGCGCGCGACGATGGCGGACAATCCGGACGACTACGTCATCTTCCCGGCAACGCCCTATATGGATGCGCTGACGCCTGCCGTCCGCCATGGCGATGACCAGTGGCTCGATATCGTGACCTGGTCGATCCAGGCGATGATCGCCGCCGAGGCATTCGGGCTTACCAGCGGGAATATCGACGACTATCTCGACAGCGACGATCCGCGCATCCGCCGGTTTCTGGGCACGGATCCGGGCAATGGCGCGGCACTCGGCCTCAGCGATGACTTCGCCTACCGCATCGTGAAATCCGTCGGCAATTACGCCGAGGTCTATGATCGCAATGTCGGCATGGACAGCCCGCTGAAGCTGGAGCGAGGCTATAACGCGCTGTTCAGCGACGGCGGGCTGATGTTCCCGCTGGCCTTTCAGTAAAGCCGGTCATGCTGTCGCTCTGGTATTCACAACGGGCCCGATCCTGGGCCATGCAGATCGCCCTTCTGGGCGGTCTGGTCCTGTTCGTCTGGTGGCTTGCGGGCAATACGCATGAAAACCTGACCGAACGCGGCATCCGCACCGGCTTCGACTATCTCTGGCGGCCGGCGCGCTTTCCGATTTCCGAAAGCATCGTCCGCTATGATGCATCGGACAGCTTCTTCTGGGCCTATGTCGTCGGTCTTGCCAATACGCTGTGGCTGTCGTTCCTGTCGATCCTGTTTGCAACGCTGCTCGGTCTGGTGGTCGGCCTCTCGCGCCGCTCCGCCCATCCGCTGCTGTCGCGCTTCGCTGGTACCTATGTCACCGTGCTGCGCAACGTTCCGCTCATCGTCCAGCTTCTCTTCTGGTATGCCATCGCCACATCGCTGTTTCCCGTACCGCGCGAGGCGCTCAATCCGCTGCCCGGCGTGTTCCTGTCCATTCGCGGCGTCTATGCCCCGGCCCTGACGCTCGGACCGGGCGCCAGCATGCTGCTGATCGTCGCGGCGTTTCTGTTTGTGGTTGCGCTCGCCGCCGGTTTCAAGCTTTCGGCGGGAAAGCGCCTGCCGGCGAAGGCTGCGAGCGTCGGCCTCTTTGTCTGCCTCTGGGTGGCAGTCGTCGTCTGGCTTTCGGGACGGCTCGGCCATCCGATCGGCCTTGAGGCTCCGGCGCTGAAAGGGCTCAATTTCAGGGGCGGCATGGTGCTGTCGCCCGAATTCGCCGCCATCATCACTGGCCTGACGATCTACACCTCCGCCTTCATCGGCGAAATCATCCGCGGCGGCATCGATGCCGTCGAGAAAGGCCAGTGGGAAGGCGCGCGCGCCCTGGGGCTCAGCGAACACCACATCATGTTCCGGATCATCCTGCCGCAGGCGCTCAGGATCATCGTGCCGCCGATGACGTCGCAATATCTCTCCACCGTCAAGAACACCACGCTTGCCGTGGCGGTCGGCTATCCCGAGCTCGGCCTCGTGGTCAACACGGTGATCAATCAGACCGGCCAGGCGATCGAGAGCATCCTGATCATGCTTGCGGTCTTCCTCAGCATTTCGCTCTCCGTTTCCGCTTTCATGAACTGGTACAATGCGCGCGTCGCATTGGTGGTGCGCTGATGACCGATATTACCTTCAAGACCGCCGCCGATGCGCCGCGGAAACCGCCCAGGGCAAAGCGCAAGCCGCTGCTGAAGCTGCTGTTCGGCGATCTGCTGTCGGCATTCCTCACGGTTCTGGCCGTCCTCATCATCCTCGGCCTTATCCCGGCCTTCAATTGGGCCGTTCTCGATGCCCACTGGGTGGGCGGCCCGGCGGCATGTCAGGGCGGCGGGGCGTGCTGGAGCTTTATCGGCGCCAAGGCGCGGCTGATCCTGTTCGGTCTCTATCCGCCGCAGGCGCAATGGCGGGCTACCATCGTGATTGTGCTGATCGTCGCCATGGTGCTCGTTTCGCTGTCGCCGAAATTGTGGAACGCGCGGCTGTCGCTGGTCTGGGCCGCCGCGATTGCCGCCATGCTGGTGCTGATGGGCGGCGGCGTGCTGGGGCTCGACGACGTGCCGACGTCGAAATGGGGCGGCCTGCCGGTGACGCTGCTTCTGGCGGTGCTTTCGCTCGGCCTTGCCTTTCCGCTGGCCGTGCTGCTGGCGCTGGGGCGGCGGGGTAAATTGCCCGTGGCGCGCGCGATCAGCATTTTCGTGATCGAGCTTGTGCGCGGTCTTCCGCTGGTCGGCCTGCTGTTCGTGGCGGCGATCCTGCTGCCGCTGCTGCTGCCGCCGGAATGGACGGTCGACAAGCTCGGCCGCACGCTTGCCGCGCTGACGATCTTCGCCGCCGCCTATCTGGCGGAGGTCATTCGCGGTGGCCTTCAGGGGCTTGACGACGGGCAGATCGAGGCCGCCGAGGCGCTCGGCATTCCCTACTGGAAGATGATCTGGCACATCGTTTTGCCGCAGGCGATCCAGAACGTGATCCCGCCGCTGACCAACACCGCCATCGTGATGATCAAGAACACCTCGCTGGTGCTGATCGTCGGCGTGTTCGACATGCTGAGCGCGGCGCGCAGCGCCAGCACCGACCCGGCATGGCCGGCGCCTTCCACCGAGGCCTATCTGTTCGTCGCGGCGATCTACTTCATCATCTGCTTTTCCATCTCAATCTATTCGCGCCATCTCGAACGGGGCGTAGCCGCAAGGACACACGGATGAAACCTGCGATCGAAATCGATAACATCGACAAATTCTACGGCGATTTTCACGTGCTCAAGGGCGTGTCGCTGACGGTTGCGGCCGGCGAGAAAGTGGTGGTGTGCGGGCCGTCGGGATCGGGCAAATCGACGCTGATCCGCTGCATCAACCGCCTCGAGGAGCATCAGGCGGGCCGGATTGTCGTCAACGGCGTCGAGCTTGGCGACGATCTGCGCAATCTCGATGCCGTGCGCCGCGATGCCGGCATGGTGTTCCAGCATTTCAACCTGTTTCCGCATCTGACAGTGCTCGAAAACTGCGCTTTGCCGCAGATCCTGTCGCGGCGCACGCCGCGCACGGAAGCGGAGACGGCGGCGGAAACCTTCCTGAAACGGGTCCGCATTCTCGACCAGGCGCCCAAATTTCCCGGGCAGCTTTCCGGCGGGCAAAAGCAACGCGTTGCGATCGCGCGGGCGCTCTGCATGCGGCCGCGGATCATGCTGTTCGATGAACCGACCTCGGCGCTCGATCCGGAGATGATCCGGGAAGTGCTCGACGTGATGGTGGAACTCGCCGATGACGGCATGACCATGGTGGTCGTCACCCATGAAATGGGCTTCGCCCGCCAGGTCGCCGACCGCGTTGTCTATATGGAAGCCGGCGGGATTGTCGAAACCGCCGCCCCGGATCAATTCTTCGATGCGCCCGAGGACGATAGAACCCGACGGTTCCTCTCCAGTATTCGCACGATGATCCACTGACGGTTGGGATCCGCAGGCCGATAACGCATAAAGGCCTCCGGCGCGTTTCAGCCATTGTCGGTGTCGATCAGCCTTTTCAGCTTCTCGATGGCCGTATCGTGGTCCTCCTGATAGGCGATGGTGCTCTGCAGCACGCCGCCATCATTCAGGAGGAATACCGAGGCCGTGTGGTTCATCGTGTAGTCGCCCTCCGGGTCGTTCGGGTCGAGCGGCACCTTTTCGTAGTAGATGCCGAAGCCGTCCGCCATGGCGCGGACCTTGTCCGGATCGCCGGCAATGCCGATGACGCGGTCGGTGACGTTGGACAGATAGCGCCGCATCATCTCCGGCGTGTCCTGTTCCGGGTCGACGGTCACCCAGTAGGCGTCGATCCTGTCGCCATCGGGATCAACCTCGTGCAGCCAGCCATTGAGCTCGTAAAGCGTGGTCGGGCAGACCTCCGGGCAATGGGTGAAGCCGAAAAACAGCGCGGTCGGCTTCTGGCGGAAGGCGGCCTGGGTGATCTCGGAACCGTCATCGGCGGTCAGCGTGAAGTCCGGTCCCATCGGGATATGCATCATTTCTTCATTGGTCTCGCCGATCTGATAGACCAGCCAGACGATCACCACGCAGATTACTGCAATGGACCCCCAGAGGGCCCTTCTGAAGTTCTTCATGTCCTGAATTCCTGCCTTGCGCACACGGGTCCGCGGGGCCGTCGCCAGCCCGGCAGACGCTCTTGTGCGATTTGGGAACGCCCCGCATCGCCAGTCAGGCTGCGCGGGGTCGGTGCGGTGTCCGAAACTCAGTTCGCCTTCATGTCGCCATGGTCGGCGTGGTCATGATCCATGCCATGCATGTCGTGGCCGGCTTCCTTCGCGGCGATGCTCTTGACGGCGAAGGGCACGGTCACCTTTCCCGCCTTCTCGAAGGTCAATTCGACATCGACGACCGTATCTTCGACAAGCGGACCATTCAGTTTCATGAACATGATGTGCAGGCCGCCCGGCGAAAGCTCCACAGTCTCGTGGGCAGGAACCGGAATACCATCGGTCATCTGGTACATCTTCATCACCTCGCCATCCATGCGCATGTTGTGAAGCTGCAGGTCGCCCGCGGCATCGGATGAGGCGGCGATGAGGCGATCGTCGGTATCGCCATTATTGGTGATCGACAGGAACCCGCCGCCGACGGGCGCGCCGGGCAGGGTGGCGCGGGCGAAGGCGCTGGTGATGTCGAGATCCCCGAGTGTCACGTGGTCCGGCGCCATCGCGTCGTCGTGGCCGTGATGGTCGTCGCCGCCCTTGGCAGCGGTGAGGGTCAGTTTCGGCGCCGGCTCGCCGTCGCCGGTCTCGCCCGTGGCGGTCCAGTGGTTGGCGCTGCCATCGGCGCAGAGCTGAACGGCCGGGAAATAGAGCACCGTGCCGGGGGCGATATCGGCCGACAGCGAGCCGCGCATCACGAACTCGTCGTAATAGGCGTCGGGCAGTTCGCCGCCCTTCCAGATCACCTCGGTCACGCCTTCGCTGACCGGCGTGCCATGGTTCATATAGGTGTTGGCATAGGGACCGGTGACGGTTTCGAGCTGCCAGCCGGCATGCGGCATCGGTTTTACGCTGTAAAAGCCTTCCGGCACCTTGACGCGGATTTCGGTGGTCGCCGCGCCATCGCAGCCGTGCGGCACGCGGATGACGGCCTTGTAGCTGCTGCCGGCCGGTGCTTCGCCGGTTTCGAGCGTCATGTGGGCATTGGCGGCGGAAAGGCTGGCAAGGCTGATTGCGCCGGCCCATGCGAGACGGGTCATGAACGTGGTCATGGAAATACTCCGTTTGGAATTGTCTTGATTTTTCGGGCTGGCAGAAGCCCGGGTCATAAAAATCAGACAGCGAACGGCGGAGCGCGCGGATTGTAATGGCTTGTGTAGACGACGCGGGACGGTGTCTCGTCTTCAAATGCGAGATCATGCGCCAAGAGGCAGGTATAGGCCGGGACGGCCTCGTCCGGCGGTGGCGGCAGGATGGCGGCATCCTGGCGGCAGGCATGGCAGGGACCGTGGCTCATGGCCCCGTCATCGCCGGGCCCGCTGCCGCAGAGAACGGTCTGGGACGATGCCAGAAGCGAACCGGCCTCATGGTGGGTCAAAGCCGGCATGAAGGGCTGATAGATAAAGGCAAGCGCAAAAACGGCGATCACGGCCAGTGCCGCCGCCAGCTCCCGCATCGCTGCCTTCAATCCCTGCAAACCCAAAACCTCCCCATCATTCCGCTGTTCCGCCGCAGCATGCAGCATGTCGGCCAGACAAGAATGGAAGCCGCACGTTATTGCAACTTGTCAATTTGACGCAAGCGAAATGCGAGGTCGAGCGCGCCGATTTCATGCGCTGTCCTGAACATTCGGTGCGTCCGGCCCTGGGCGGCCGGACGCCTGTTTCTGCCTTTCACACAAGGCTCAATGCGCGAGCATCTCGTCGACGATCTGGTCACTGTCGAGCGATGACGGGTAGTAGGTCGGCCAGTTGGTGAGCTCTTCCAGCAAGGCCGCGCGGTCGTCACCCCAGTAGAGGTGATAGTGATCGGCGTCGGCCGGTGCGATCCGGTGGTCGGAGAACTGGATGAACTGCGGGGCCGCCTCGTCGCCGCTGGTCTTTTCGAAGATGAAGCGGACGCCCCTGTTGCCCTTGGCATAGGTCAGGATTTCATAGCCGTCGCTTGCGTACTGACCTTCGACCGCCGCGCCATCCCTATAAAAGGTGACGTCGTGGCCATTGATGGTGATGCGCTCGACATCGGTCTCGTAGCCGGTATCGTAATAGTCCTTGTATTCCTCGGCGGTCATCTCGCCGGTCTCGGCCTTGTGTTCCATTACCGGGTCGAGCGTGCCGTCCTGAAGATAGGGATAGACCGACTGCCAGTCGCCGGCCCAGTCGGAAAGGGTGCGATCCGCGATCTGGCTGTCCTCGAAATAGCCCTTGGCGATCTGCGGGTCGCCATGATCGTGGGCATGCGCTTCGTCGCCATGAGCGTGATCGTGGTCATGGCCTTCGTGGTCATGTTCGCCCTCGTGGACCATGCCGCTGCCGCCGGCAACGGCGATGTTGTAGGGCGTGCCGCCGATATCGATCGTGCCGACTTCCGTGAAGCCGTCCTTGGCGATGCGGCGGACGAGGCCGGCATTCGGGTCGCTCATCACGATCTCGTCACCGGCCATGGCGATGCGCGGACGCGGATCGTTCCAGTGGCCGTCCATCGAATAGGGTCCGGTGACCTTGGCGCTTTCCGTGAGGCTGGCGTCCAGAATGTCGATCTGGTGCAGGCTGCCATCCTCGGTCAGGACATAGCCGAAACGGGCATTGGCCGGATCGAGCGCGAAATCGACGCGACGGAAGGGCAGTTCGATGTAACGGAAATGCGGCTCATCGGCCGGGTCGATGACGACAAGGCCGTTGGATCCGTAATTTCCGAGAAAGACCTGCATGCTTTTTGCGCCCAGCAGGATGCCCGTCGTCTGGTCGTCCGGCAGGTCGTCCGGATAGGTCAGCATTTCGAAGACGGGGCCGTCTTCACCGGCGGTCACGGCCAGCACGCCTTCCTGGCAACCGGCGGCGAGATAGGCGCCGGAGAAGGCTTCGCCATGGATGCCGGTGCAGGTCGCGACATCGCCGGTCGGCTCGCCGTCTTCGGTCACGGCGCGCAGGCCGATGCGGGTGCCGTCGACCGGCGTGTCGGTGGCAACGGTCGTGACCCAGTATTGGCCGACGGGGGCCGCAAAGCCGTGATGGGCGCGTTCCTGCTTCAGCTCGCTGGTTTCAATCTCGCCGTGGGAAAGCTCGTGAGCATCGACGATTGCGGCATAACCGCCCTTGTCGAAATTGATGACCACCTTGCCGTCATGATCAATGATGTGGAACGGGCGCGGACCGGTGAGGCTGCCCTCGACGGCCGCCGGCTCCTCGATATCGATATCGGAATGATCGCCATGGGAATGCAGCGAGATGCCGCTGTCGATGAAATGCACCGCATCACTGTCCGACTGCACGGCGACGATGGCGGCGCCACCGTTGACCGCGTAGAGCATGTTCTGGCCGGTGGTGTCGAAGGACCAGCGATGGTCGGGCTCGCTGAGGTCGAAGGCCGTGATTTTCGCATCGGCATGGTCGCCGACGAAAACCCGGTAGAGGGTGACGCTGTCCCCATGGTCTTCGGCAGACGCCGCCGGAGCGCCAAGTGAAATCGCGAGTGCGGATGCACCCAGGATCCATCGTTTCATATTCGTCTCTCCTTGATGGTATAACGTAACGACGATGGGCAAGGTTCGGCCTCGCCCTTTTTATTGGTGTCAGCCGTTGTTGATGGCCGTCGCGAGCGTTTCAACGTTGTAGTGCATCATGTCGATATAGCGGGGCGCGGGGCCATCGGCCGAAGACAACGCATCCGAATAGAGCGTTCCCCCAAGTTCCAGTCCGGCTTCGGACGCGATCTGTTCGACGAGGCGGGCGTCGGAAATGTTTTCGGCAAAGACGGCCGCCGCGCGCTTCTCGCGGATTTCGCGGATCAGCGAGGCGACATCCGCGGCGGAGGCTTCGGACTCGGTCGAAACGCCCTGCGGCGACAGGAAGGCTATTCCGTAGTCGCGCTCGAAATAGCGAAAGGCATTATGGGCGACGACGGCGACGCGGCGGTCCTCAGGGATCGCATCGACCGTGGCCCGGATCTCCGCATTGAGCGCCGTCAGATCGTCGAGATAGGCCTCGGCATTGGCCTCGTAGGTCAGGCAGCCTTCCGCATCGGCGGCGCAGAAGGCTTTTTCGATGTTCTCGACATAGACCTTGGCATTTTTGACCGTCTGCCAGGCATGCGGGTCGTTCGGCGCGGCGTGGAAGATCGCCTTGCCGTCGATGTAGTGATAATGGCCGCCATTGGGATCGTTCAGAATGTCGGCGCCATCGGTCACGGTGGTGATCGGCGCATCCGTTTGGCTGGCCTCGATCAGGCGGTCCATGAAGCCTTCGAGCTGCAGGCCGTTGACGAGGATGACGTCGGCCCGCGCCAGCGCCATGGCATCGGCTGGGCGCGGTTCATAGACATGGGCGTCGCTGTCCGGTCCGACCAGCGTTCGAAGCGTGATGCGGTCGCCGCCGACCTGTTCGGCAAAATCGCCGATGATCGAGAAGCTGGCGACCACGGCGAGCTTGTCATCCTCGGCGTGGGCGGGCGCGCAGAATGCAGCGGTGACGATCAGGCTTGTGAAAAGGGCTGTCAGTGTCTTCATGTTGAATTCCGGTAAGTTGCTTGATCAGGCCGCGCGATGCAGCGAGTTCGGCAGGCGCGACAGAAGAAGGCCGCGCGGGCTTGCGACGACCGAAACGAAATAGATCGCGCCGGCCGACAGGATGATCGCCGGGCCGGAAGGCAGCGAGGCGTGATAGGACAGCAGCAGGCCGACGATGGAGGAAACAACGCCGATGGCGATGGCGAGTGCGCACATGGTCGAAACGCGTTGCGTCCAGAAGCGGGCGGCGGCTGCCGGCAGCACCATCAGCCCGACGGACAGAAGCGTTCCGAGCGCCTGAAAGCCCGCCACCAGATTGATGACCACGAGGCCGAGAAAGATGAAATGCACCGGCGAGCCAAGGCGGGAGACGGAGCGCAGGAACAGCGGGTCCATGCATTCGGCCACCAGCGCCCGCCAGAACAGGCCGACGAGAACCATGGAGGTGACGGAGACCAGCGCGATCAATGTCAGCGCATCGTCGTTCAGCGCCAGCACCGTGCCGAACAGGACATGCATCAGATCGACGCTGGACCCCCGCATCGACACCATCATCACGCCAAGCGCCAGCGAAATCAGATAGAAGGCGGCCATCGAGGCATCCTCCTTCTGCACCGTGAGCCGGGCGATGGCGCCCGCGCCGAGCGCCACGAAGATCCCGGCGACAAGCCCGCCAATCGTCATCGGCACGATTTCGAGGCCATAAAGCAGAAAGCCGGCGGCCGCGCCCGGAAGGATGGCATGCGCCATCGCATCGCCGGTCAGGCTCATGCGCCGCAGCATCAGGAACACGCCGACCGGGCAGGCGCTGAGCGACAGCATCAACGCGCCGGACAAGGCCCTCTGCATGAAGGCGAACTCGACGAAGGGCAGCACCAGAGCGTCGTAGATCATGATCGCGCTCCCGCCCCAACTCGTGGCAGGCCTGCATCGCCCTCGGGCCCGCACCACGGCGCGTGCTCATCCCATGGCTCGCTGTAATGGCGGGCACGCAGCAGGTTCTCCGCCGAAAGCGTGCCGTGAACGTCGCCCCAGGCGATGGGCCGTCTGGCCAGCAGCAGCGCTTCGGGAAAGTGTTCGCGAACGAGATCGAGGTCATGAACGACGACCATGACCGTTCGCTGCTCCCCGTGCCAGTTCTTGATCAGCGCCACAAGATCGGTGATCGTGCGCGCATCGACCGCGTTGAACGGTTCGTCCAGCAGAATGAGATCGGCGTCCTGCACCAGAACCCGCGCAAACAGCGCTCTTTGCAGCTGGCCGCCGGAGAGGCTGTCGACGGGCCGCTTTTCAAAGCCTTTAAGACCCACGGCCATCAGCGCGTCGCTGACCGCCCGCCGGTCCTCGGCGCGATGCCGCCCGAGAAGACCGCGCCGCGGCCACAGCCCCAGCGAAACGAGGTCCACGACCCGCGCGGGAAAACTGCGGTCGAGTTCCGACAGTTGCGGCAGATAGGCCAGACGCGTGCCGGGCGCGACCGCGCAACTGCCGCCAAGCGGCCGCAGCAACCCGACAATGCCCTTCATCAGCGTCGACTTGCCCGAGCCGTTGCCGCCGACCACCGCCGTCAGACTGCCCTTGCCGACAACGCCGTTCAGGTGGTGCACAGCCGGATGCCGGTTGTATCCGAGCGTCAGATCGCGAAAGGTCAGGCAGGCCTCGGCCATCAAAGGGCTTTCACTCAAGTCAGGGAACAGTCTGGTTAGACTGGTAATGTAATAACGTTACATTTAAGGGAAGCCGATTTTGATGGCAACCACTTTTCTGCGCGCGCCTGAAAATCGTTTCGATATCCGGCCTTGAATACAGCGTCGTGATGGACCGTCATGGCCCGGCGACATGGCCGGAGACTTGGCCCGGAGACTTGGCCCGGCGACTTGGCCCGGCGACTGGGCGCTGCGCCTGATCACTTCAAACTGGACGGGGTCCGAAGATCAGCTCTTGGCATGCGAGAAAGCGGCTGCCGTATTACTGTCGGCGTCCCCGTGAAGGGCGGCAAACCGGTGCTCGAAATCCTGCGCCAGGTCCTCCACCGAGATCTCGGAGAACTGCTGCAACAGGCGGCGTTCGGCTTCCTGCATCGCAAGGTCAAGCCGCGCGTCGACGGCCTTCTCCACCAGACAGTCGGCGGGCTCCGCGCCGGGGCCGATGTTGAACAAGGGCGGGCTGCCGATCGCCTCGTAGACATCAAGCAGCGATATTGCGCTCAAGGGGTGCGCCAGTTGCCAGCCGCCGCCATGGCCCTTTTCCGAGATCAGGATTTCCTTGTCCCTGAGGCCCGCCATCATCCGCCGCACCACGACAGGATTCGTCGAAATCATCCCGGCGATCTGATCCGACGTCGCGCGTTCGACGTGCCGGTCGAGATGGATCAGCACGTGCAGCATACGGGACAGGCGGAGGTCGCGCGGCATCAAATGGGCTCCTGACTTTCGGATGCCTCTTGTCTAGCAGTGATCATGAAACAATGAAAGTTTCATGTCTTGCTTCGGTTCGGGATTTCATGTAACTCATAAAAATACATTAAGCCAAACACAGGATCAGGCTATGGATCATGATGTTCTCATTATCGGCGGCAGTTTTGCCGGAATGTCAGCCGCCATGCAGCTGGCGCGGGCGCGAAAACAGGTGTTGGTGCTGGATACCGGCATGCCCAGAAACCGGTTTGCAGCGGCGTCGCACGGGTTTCCGGGCCAGGACGGGCAAAGCCCGGCCGATATCAAGGCGTGGTTCAGCGAAGAGCTGAGCGCCTATCCGACCGTTCGTTTTCGCGACGGGGCGGCCCTTTCGGCCAAACGTGAAGGCAATGGTTTCCGCGTGTCTCTGGCCGATGGCGGCGATGTTGCCGCACGGCGGATCGTCCTCGCCTATGGCGTGCGCGACAGCCTGCCCGATCTTCCCGGTCTTGCCGAGCGCTGGGGCGCGAGCGTGCTGCATTGCCCCTATTGCCACGGCTATGAACTCAACCGGCAGCCCGTCGGGGTGCTGGCGCGCGGCGAGATGGCCCTGCATCAGGCGATGCTGCTGCCCGACTGGGGGCCGACGACGCTGTTTACGCAAGGATTGGTTCGGCTCTCACCGGATGAAACGCAATCGCTGCAAAGCCGTGGTGTGCGGATCGAGGAAACGCCGGTGGCGGAGCTCATCGGTTCCGGATCGGCGCTTGAAGCGGTTAAGCTTGAAGACGGCCGAAAGGTTGCGCTTGCCGGCCTGTTCCTCGCGCCGATTACCGCGCCTTCCAGCGACATCGCTGCCCAACTGGGCTGCGAAATGCGAGATGGGCCGACCGGTCCTTATGTTGCCGTCGACCAAATGCAGGCGACGACGGTTGCCGGTGTCTTTGCCGCCGGCGATCTGGCAAGCCCGATGCCGAACGCAACCCTTGCGGCCGCGGCCGGTACGATGGCCGGCGGTTCTGCGCATCGCTCGCTGATCTTCGACCCCGATCTCAGACAGCACGACGGGAGGGCATCGTGATGCAGGCGGCTGCACAGGGCGAATTCTGGAACGATCTCTATTCCAGGGCCTCGCCGATGTCTTCAGGGAGGCCGGGGCAGGCCCTTGCCCAGTTTGCCGGTCCGCTTGCTGCGGGCACCGCGCTGGAGCTCGGCTGCGCCAGGGGTGACGACGCCGTCTGGCTCGCCCGGCGGGGCTGGGCGGTCACCGCAGTCGATATTTCATCCGTCGCGCTTGAATATGCGGCGGACAATGCGCGCCGCGCCGGCGTGGCGGACCGCATGCGCTTCGAGGCGCACGATCTCGCCGTTTCTTTCCCCAAGGGCGCTTATGACCTGGTGACGGCGAGCTTTCTGCATTCGCCGCACGACTGGCCGCGCACTGAGGTCCTAGCGCGCGCCGCCGGTGTCGTCAGGCCGGGCGGACATCTTCTGATCGTCGAGCACGGCTCATACGCGCCATGGTCCTGGTCATCGAATGAGACGCCGCCGCCCACTGCCGAGGAAACGTTTCGCGCGATGCATCTTGCCCCGGATGACTGGCAGCGCAACTGCGTCTGCCAGATCGAGCGCGCGGCAAAGGGGCCGGAAGGTCAAACCGCGCAGGTGAAGGACAATATCATCTTCCTTCTGCGGCTCGGCTGAGCGGTGCCGTTCTGCCTATCCGGTGGTCTTGCCGCCAGATGCATCGGTCCCTTGGTAAGACGGTATCGATTGTCTATCATGACGTGGCTTCGACAAGGAAACTACGTCCATGACAAGGGGTCATGCTCAATGATCGATATCCAGCCGCTCTCCATCCTGCGCGAGATTGACCGCACCGGCAGCCTGACCCAGGCGGCCGAGCAGTTGAACCTGACGCAATCGGCCGTCAGCCATGCGATCCGCCGCTTCGAGGGGCGCCATGGCGTCAAATTGTGGGAGCGTGAGGGACATAAGCTGCGCCTGACGCTTGCGGGGAACTATCTCCTTGGCCTGGCAATGCGTGTGTTGCCGCAACTCGAACATGGCGCGGCGGTTCTTGATGATTACGCGCGCGGGCGGCGCGGCGCGATCCGGGTGGGGATGGAATGCCATCCCTGCCAGGATTGGCTGATGCGGGTGGTGGACCCGTTCCTGGCGGAATGGCCGGATGTCGAGCTGGATGTGACGACGGCCTTCCAGTTCGGCGGTCTGGCAGCGCTTCTGAGCCACGAGATCGACATTCTCGTCACCCCCGATCCTATCGAACGGGCGGGGCTCGAATACAGGCCTGTCTTCGATTACGAACTGGTTCTGGCGGTGGCCGAAAACCACCCGCTGGTGCAAAAGCAACGGATCGAGCCGGAGGATCTGGCGGGCGAAACCCTGATCACCTATCCGGTCTCGCGTGAGAGGCTCGATATCTACACCCGCTTCCTCGTGCCCGCCCACGCCCTGCCGCGCCGTCACCGCACGGTGGAAACGACCGATCTGATGTTGCGACTGGTCGCATCCGGCCGCGCCGTCAGCGCGACCCCCGACTGGCTCCTGCGCGAAGCCAAGGGGGTGAAGGGCGTCCGGATTGGCGAGGGGATCGCAAAGTCGATTCATCTCGGCCACCGGAGTGGCGAGCGTTCCGACTATCTGGATGGCTTCATGGCGCTTGCCGAAACCGTCAGAATCTGAATCGACCGCTGCGTTCAGGCGTGCAATCCGGACGGCTAAAAAGCACGCAGATTTGCCGTTCATCAAGACCGGCAGCATTCACTATGAGTTTCTGTCATGTTTTCCTGAAATAAAATCATTTTCATTCATGGATTGGCTCTGACATAGAACAGGCATTGGCTTGTTCGTCGACACGGGAAATGCGCCGACCGGGCGGGCCTGAAACGAAGAGCAAGAAACCACGAACACGCAAGAAACGGACTCGGGCCTTGCCCCGGAAGCCAGGACAGCAGATCATGATGACCAAAGATTTCACCTTCACGATCAAGAGCATTCGCTTCGACGAAGACTACACGCCGTCCGATGGCACGCGGATCACCACCAACTTCGCCAATCTTGCCAGAGGCGAGAGCCGTCGGGAGAACCTGCGCAATGCGTTGCGGATGATCGACAATCGCTGCAACAGCCTGGCGCAGTGGGACAATCCCGAGAGCGATCGCTATTCGGTCGAACTCGACATCATTTCCGTCGAACTCGATGTCGAGGGCGACGGCAACAGCTTCCCGGCCATCGAGGTGCTCAAGACGACGATCGTCGACCACGGGACGGGCGCGCGCATCGAGGGCATTGTCGGCAACAATTTCTCCTCCTATGTGCGCGACTATGATTTCAGCGTCGTGCTTCCCGAGCACAACAAGGACCGCGCCGGCTTCAGCATTCCCGATGATTTCGGCGAACTGCACGGCAAGCTGTTCAAGGCCTTCGTCCACTCGCAGACCTACAGAGAACACTTCCGCAAGCCGCCGGTGATCTGCCTCAGCGTGTCGGACAGCAAGGTCTATCATCGAACGGCCAACCTGCATCCGGTTCTGGGCTTTGAGTACCGACCGAATGAGACATCGCTCACCGAGCAGTATTTCCGGAAAATGGGGATGGAGGTTCGCTATTTCATGCCGCCCGGCAGCGCCGCGCCCTTCGCCTTCTATTTCTTCGGCGATCTGCTTCTGGATTACACCGATCTCGAACTGATCGGCACCATCGCGACGATGGAGACATTCCAGAAGATCTATCGGCCCGAGATCTACAACGCCAATTCCGCCGCCGGCGAGCGCTACAAGCCGAACCTCGGGCATGGCGATCACTCGCTCACCCGGATCGTCTATGACCGCGTCGAGCGGACGCGTCTGGCGAGCGAGCAGGGCCGGTTTGCCGAGGAAAACTTCATCAAGCCCTACCGGGCCATTCTCAACGACTGGTCCGCGCAATACGCACAATGACAGGATTGCCGTTCATGAAAAAACTGCTCCCCACGTCGACTGCCGGCAGCCTGCCCAAGCCCGCATGGATCGCAGAACCCGAAAAGCTCTGGTCCCCCTGGAAGCTTGAGGGCGCGGAACTTGCCGAGGGCAAACAGGATGCGCTGCGGCTGACGCTGGCCGAGCAACAGCGCGCCGGCATCGATATCGTCAGCGATGGTGAGCAGACCCGCCAGCACTTCGTGACGACCTTCATCGAGCATCTTGATGGCGTCGATTTCGAGAAGCGCGAGACCGTCAGGATCCGCAATCGCTATGACGCCAGTGTCCCAACCGTCGTCGGCGCGGTGTCGCGCGAAAAACCGGTCTTTGTCGAAGACGCGAAGTTCCTCCGCAGCCTGACCGACGGTCCGATCAAATGGGCGCTGCCCGGCCCGATGACGATGATCGATACGCTTTATGACGCCCATTACCAGAGCCGTGAAAAGCTTGCCTGGGAGTTTGCCAAAATTCTCAATCAGGAAGCGCGCGAGCTGGAAGCGGCCGGCGTGGACATCATCCAGTTCGACGAGCCCGCCTTCAACGTGTTCTTCGAGGAGGTGAATGACTGGGGCATTGCCACTCTGGAAAGGGCGATCGAAGGGCTGAAATGCGAGACCGCGGTCCATATCTGCTATGGATATGGCATCAAGGCCAATACCGACTGGAAGAAGACGCTGGGCTCTGAGTGGCGCCAGTATGAAGAAACCTTCCCAAGGCTTCAGGCCTCCAATATCGATATGGTTTCGCTGGAATGCCACAACTCACATGTGCCGATGGAGCTGATCGAGCTCATTCGCGGCAAGAAGGTGATGGTCGGCGCGATCGATGTTGCGTCCAACACCATCGAGGCGCCGGAGGAGGTCGCCGCGACCCTGCGCAGGGCGCTTCGGTTTGTCGATGCGGACAAGCTTTACCCCTGCACCAATTGCGGCATGACGCCGCTTTCGCGCAGCGTTGCCAGAGGAAAACTCGAGGCGCTGAGTGCCGGTGCGGCAATCGTCCGACAGGAGCTCGCGGCCGCATAACCGGCCCCGAAACCGGCCCGCCTTGTCATGTTATACCCGCAGGGCGGGGGCGGGTGCCGAGAGGGCATGAGAGGCTTCAACAGGAAAAGATGCCGATGTCTGAAACCGCCTTTGTCGACAGGATCGACCCTCGCGACCTGCGCGATTGCTGCGGCCGGTTTGCCACCGGCGTCACGGTCATCACCACGCGTTCAGGCGAGGGCGACCACGGCATGACGGCCAGTGCGTTCATGTCAGTCTCGCTCGATCCGCCATTGATCGCAATCTCTCTCGATCGCCGGTCGAGGATGCTGGGCAGGGTTTTGAGCGCGCGCCGTTTTGCCGTGAATATCCTGACGGAGGCGATGCGCGCGCATGCCTTGCATTTTGCCGGGCGACCGGATGGAACATTGACGGACCTGTTCCTGGAGCACCGCCACGGGCTGCCCGTCCTGCGCGAGGCGGCAGCGGTGATCGTGGCCGACGTGGTCAAGCAGGTCGAGGCTGGCGACCATGTCCTTCTCCTCGGTCATGTCCGGCATCTGGATCGCGATCCGGACGCAGCCCCGCTTCTTTATCACGCGGGGCAGTTCGGCAGCCTTGCAGCCCACCCGGCCGGTTGAGCGATCAGCCCGGCGCTTGTCGCGCCCGTTTCGATCTGCCGACCCATTCATAGACATCGGCGCTTTTCTGCGCGGCCGACGAGCATGCGCAGCCGCAACCGCATCCCGCCCTGGCGCAGGCCGGCGGCTCGCCCGAGATCTGACGCACGGAACCCTTTCGTCTCAGAACAGACATGATGTTCTCCACCGCTTCGATGTCGGTATCGAAGCGGTTGGAAAGTTCCTGGATGGACGCGCTTCCGTTCTCGGAGAGATGGAGCCTGATATCTGCGAGCAGCATGCCTGACTTCCTTATGCGGTTGCGCCGCGCGGGCGATCCGGCACGGTGGCTTTGGGACCGGAAAGAAGGCGCATTGCGGCGATCACGACCGCCAGGAGGCCGAGGATGCCGGCGGTCCACAGGCTGGAGGCTGCGGGGTGATCCGAAAACGTTCCGAGCTGATAGACCAGCACGGCCGATCCGTAGGCGAGCCCGGTTGTCCAGGTTACGGCAAACAGCGTCCAGCGGGTCCCGCTTTCGCGCCATATGGCGGCCGTTGCCGCAACGCAGGGCATATAGAGCAGGATCGCCAGGAGATAGGCGAAAGCCCCGATCCTGCCGTTGAAGCGGGCGGCCATGGCGCCGAAGATGCCGGTCGAAACGCCCTGTTCCTCGGCTGCGACAGTCTGATCGGCGATGTCGCCGACGCCGAGGACGAGCGGATCGGTGAGGCTTGCCGCAGCGTCTGCGAGATTGGCCGGAATGGAGGCGAAGGCCTCGCTGATACCGGCGACGACGCTGAACGTCTCTTGCGCTTCTTCTCCGGCAGCCTCGTTCTCGGCGATCTGGCCATAAAGTGCATTCAGCGTGCCGACCACCGCTTCCTTGGCGAAGATTCCGGTGAACAGGCCGACGGTTGCCGGCCAGTTGTCTTCTTTAATACCCATCGGCTCGACAATCGGCGTAATGCTGCGGCCAATGGCCGACAGAACCGAGGCCTCCGTGTCGTCATTGCCGAAGGAACCGTCCGTTCCGAGCGAATTGAGGAAGCCAAGAACCATGACGACGGCGATGATGACCCTGCCGGCCTTGAACATGAAGGCCTTCAGCCTGTCCCATGTCGTTCTGAGGAGGCTCCTGATTGTCGGGACGTGATAGGGCGGCAACTCCATGATGAAGGGAGAGACGGGACCGCGCAGCAGGGTGTTCTTGAGCAGAAGCCCGGTCGCGATCGCGGCCAGAATGCCGATCAGATAGAGCGCGAACACCACGTTCTGCCCGCCGACGGGGAAGAAGGCGGCCGCAAACAGCGCGTAGACCGGGAGCCTTGCCCCGCAGGACATGAATGGCGACATCATCACCGTCATGATCCGGTCGCGGCGATTGTCGAGCGTTCGGGTTGCCATGACGGCCGGCACGGAGCAGCCGAAGCCGAGCACCATCGGGATGAAGGACTTGCCGGGCAGGCCGATGGCGCGCATCGACCGGTCCATCACAAAGGCGGCGCGGGCCATATAGCCCGAATCCTCCAGGAATGTGAGGAACAGGAACAGGAAGCCGATCACCGGAATGAAGGTCGACACGGTCTGGATGCCTGCACCAACGCCCTGCGGCAGGATGGCAATCAGCCAACCCGGCGCGCTGATGGCCGTCAGCGCCGCGCTCGGCCAGTCGACCAGCAGCGTCCCTGTCAGAATGTCGAAGAAATCGATGAAGGCGCTGGCAAAGTTGATGGCGAACAGAAACATCGCATACATGACCGCCAGAAAGATCGGAATGCCGAGCATGCGGTTGAGAACAATCGCGTCGATCCGGTCCGACAATGTGCGCGACACCCGGTGCGTGCGCTTGACGGCCGAACGGGCAATGCTGTTGGCAAAGCCGTAGCGAATATCGGCGAAGAGAATGTCGATGTCCTCGTCGAGCGCGTCCTCGACATTTTCTCGGGCCTCTTCTGCCTGTCGCGCCAGCGCGCTGTCGCACAAGGCTTCCAGAGCCGCATCGCCCTCAATCAGGCGGGCCGCAAGCCAATAGGGCTTGGCGCCCCGTTTCCCGGCCAGTGCGGCGGCGGGACCTGAAAGCGCCGCAATCGCGGCCTCGACCTCCGGCTGGTAGGACAGGCGCGCGGTGGGCGCCTTGGCGGCATCTGCCGCGAGAATGATGGCGTCCTTCAGCGCATCGATGCCCTTGCTGCGCCTTGCAATGATCGGCACGACCGGGCAGCCGAGCAGGCTTGCCAGCTTGTCGCAATCGATCCTGAGACCACTCTCCGCGGCCATGTCCATCATGTTGAGCGCGACAATGACGGGAACCTGCATTTCGATGAGCTGGGCAGTCAGGTAGAGATTGCGCTCCAGGTTCGAGGCATCGACGATGTTGAGCACGATATCGGCTTCGCCGGAGAGGATGTAGTCCCGGGCGATGGTCTCGTCGAGGCCGGCCTCGCTGCCATCGCCGAGAGAGTAGGTGCCGGGCAGGTCAACCACATTGACGGTGGTATCCTTGTGCAAGAAGCGGCCTTCCTTGCGGTCGACCGTGACGCCGGGCCAGTTGCCAACCCTTTGACGCGCGCCTGTCAGCGCGTTGAAGAGCGTGGTCTTGCCGCAGTTCGGATTGCCTGCCGTCGCGATCGTGATCGACGTCATGACGGCACCCTTTCGCCCCGGAATGCAGAGAGCTCGGCGCGGCGCAGAGAAAGGGAAAAATCACGGATGCGGATTTCGACGGGGTCGCCGAACGGGGCGATCCGGGTCACGAGAAAATCGGTTCCCGGCGTGATTCCCATGGCGAGCAGGCGCTGGCGACCAGCCCGTTCGCCGCGATGATATCCGGTCACGCGTATCTTTGCGCCAACCTGCAGCTCTTCGGACGTCATTGTCTTGGTGCTCCCTGTTTGCAGAAATCCTCTGACGGCACGACCGTGATCCTGGCGGCCATGCCCGCGCCGATCGCGATGCGGCCTTCCCCGACGCCGCCAAGGGCGACAACCAGCGGCCCACCTTGCGTGCGGCAGACGATCCGGATGTTGCTGCCCGGCTTTATCCCGAGCGCGCCAAGTTTTCTGCGAAACCGGTCGCCGGCCTTCAGCGCAACGACCCGGAGCCAGGTTGCTTCATCCGCTGAGGTCAGGGGGCGCGGCCTTGAGGAGAAGGCATCGCGGGTCGAGCGGCTTGTCAGTGGGTCTTCGGTCGTTCGCGTCCCCGCAGGCTCTTCTGTCGGGAGCGCGAAGCTTGAACCAAAGCCAATGGTGAGGTCGGACATGGTCGGTACCCAGAAAACATGAAATCAATTCTCAACTTTATATCTGCAATACGCTCCTGTGCTTCGGTTCGTGCTTTGATCTGGGTCAACAGAGTGTTTTTCCGGCCCGGAGCTAAACGGACAAAGGTCAGTTTTTCTTCAGGAATTATCTCTGCCGGAAACACATCCGCCAAAAACCAACTCCTTACAAAGCACGATGCGCTAGATGATTGCCCGGCGGACGCGGGCCGATACCCATTCCGACATGATGACCGTCGCCAGGATGACGATCAGGATCATGGTGACCTGCGGCCATGCCAGCACGTTGAGCGATGATTGCAGCTTCAGCCCGAGGCCGCCGGCGCCAACAAGGCCAAGGATCGCGCTCTCGCGAATGTTGATATCCCAGCGGAACACGGTAATGCCCCAGAAGGCGGGCAGCACCTGCGGCACGATGGCGTAGTCGAGAATCTGCGCATGGCTGGCGCCCGTTGCGGTGACGGCCTCGACGGGCGCGCTGTCGACCTCCTCGATTGCCTCATAGAGCAGCTTGCCGATGAAGCCGATCGAACGCAGGCCGATGGCGATGACGCCGGCCAGAAGCCCGGGCCCCATGATGGCCACCAGCAACAAGGCCCAGATCAGCGAATTGATCGAGCGGCTGGCAACGATGATGAAAAGCGCAACGGGTCTGAGGATCAATGCCGACGGGGTTGTGTTGCGCGCGGCGAGAAACGCCACCGGGACGGCAAGGATAACCCCCAGTATGGTTCCGAGCGTCGCCATGTTCAGCGTGTCCCAGAGCGGCCCCCACAACTCACTCATGTAGGAAAGGCGCGGCGGCCACATGCGGCTGCCGATATCGGCCGCCTGGACCGGCGCGTCGCTGACGAAGGCCCAGATCGTGTCGCGGGTCATCAACTGCCAGCACCAGACGGTCAGCGCAACGAGGAAGAACCAACCGGCCCAGATCAGGAGCGATTGCCGCGTGGTCCTGCGACGCCAGATTTCGGGATAGGCAGGATCGGTCATTGCAGTCGCTTCCGGATGTAGCTCGAGCCATATTCGGCCACCATCACCAGCAGGATGATGATCAGGATGATCGCGCCGGCGCTGTCATATTCGTAGCGGTCGATCGCCGTGTTCAGCGTCGCGCCGATGCCGCCGGCCCCGACAATGCCGATCACCGCGCTCTCGCGGAAGTTGATGTCGAGCCGGTAAAGCGACAGGCCGATGAGCCGCGGCATCACCTGCGGCTGGATGGCATAGTTGATCATCTGCAGCCATGAGGCGCCGGTGGCGCGGACGGCTTCCGCCTGTGCTTCGTCGATGTCCTCGATGTCCTCGGCCAGGAGCTTGGACAGGAAGCCGATCGTCGCGAAGGAGAGCGTCAGGAACCCGGCGAAGGGGCCGAAGCCGAACATGGCAACGAAGAAGATCGCGATGATGATCTCCTGCAGCGAGCGGCTGACGGCGATGATGGCGCGGCAGATCATGTAGATGACCGGCGTCGAGACGTTGCGCGCTGCGCCGATGCCGATCGGAACCGAGATGATGACGCCGGCGACCGTCGAGGTCAGCGTCATGGTCAGGCTTTCGACAAGGCCCTTGGAAATATCGCCCCAGCGGCTGGTGAAATCGGGCTGGAGGAAGCCGGCAAGGAAGCGCGCGCCGCGCGTCCAGCCTTCGGCAATGCGCGCCCAGTTCGGGTCAAGCGTCGCAAGCGCCAGCACCAGCCACACGGCGAAGCCGGCCTGAATGACGATGCGCCAGCCGCGATGCGTGAAGATCTGCGGTGGGCGTTTCCATGTTGTCGGATAGCTGCTCATCTTTCGATGCCCGCCATCAGCGCAGCGGCTTCGGCCTCGGCGGTGTTGTCGTCCTCGGCGTTCCTGCGCATCGCGTTCCAGTCTTCCGCGCCGTAGATTTCGGTCAGAACCGTTTCGTTCAGCGCATCGGGCGCGCCGTCGAACACGACCGCGCCGGCGCGCAGGCCGACGATCCGCTGCATGAACTGGCGGGCAAGCGGAACGTCGTGGATATTGACGATCGCCGGAAGGTTGCGCTCGGCGCAGATCTCGATCAAAAGCCGCATGATCTGGCGGCTGGTCTTTGGGTCGAGGCTTGCCGTCGGTTCGTCGACCAGAAGCAGTTCCGGTTCCTGGGCAAGGGCGCGGGCAATGCCGACCCGTTGCCGCTGACCGCCCGAAAGCGCATCCGCGCGCTTGTCAGCATGCTGCAGCAGGCCGACACGGTCGAGAAGGCCATAGGCGCGGCTGATATCGTCTGCGCCGTAGCGGCGGGTGAAACTGGTCCAGAACCCGACATAGCCGAGGCGGCCGGAGAGCACATTCTCCATCACCGTCAGGCGCTCGACCAGCGCATATTCCTGAAAGATCATGCCGATGCGTCGGCGCATGGCGCGCAGCTTGCGCTGGTCCTGACCGGTGATCGGGCTGCCCGACAGGAGTACGGCGCCACCGGTCGGTTCGACCAGACGGTTGATGCAGCGGATGAGCGTGGATTTTCCGGCGCCCGATGGCCCGATCAGCCCGACGACCTGACCTTCGGGAACTGTGAGGCTGACATCGACCAGAGCCTTGTCGCCGGTCTTGTAGGTCTTGGTGAGCGATTTCAGTTCAAGCATGTCGTGTTCCACGAAAAGATGGACGGGCGGATGAAATCCGCCCGTCCGTCCGAATGGGATTTCGGCTGACTTACTGGCAGTCGTAGGAAACGCCGTTGGCTTCGTCGATCTGACGGATCACGGCCCAGTTGTTCTTGAAGGTGATCGGGATGAACTGCGCTTCGCCCGACTTGGAAAACTCTTCTTCAAGCGAGGAGCCTTCCCATTCGAAGGAGGCGAAGGCTTCCTTGATCTTGTCCTGAAGCGCGGGCGTCAGGTTGTGTGCAACGCCGTAACCGGTCGTCGGGAAGGTCTGCGAGGTATAGATGATCTCGATCTGGTCATCGGAGATCACGTCGCGGGCGAGCATGCGCTTGCGCACCGAATTGGCGATGGCGCCGGCCGGATAATCCTTGTTGGCAACGCCGAGAATGGTGTTGTCGTGCTTGCCGGAGAAGGTGGCTTCGAAATCGGTGCCGGCTTCCATGCCGTATTCGGATTTCAGAATGGCGGACGGAGCCTTGTAACCGGAATTGGAGGTTTCCGAGGAGAAGGCAAGCGTCTTGCCCTTGATGTCCTCGACGTCTTCAATGCCGGAGCCCGGATAAGTGATCAGTTCCATTTCATAGCCGAACGAGCCGTCCTCGGCCGCCATCATGGTGAAGGGGCGGAAGCCGGCGCAGGCAACGGCCAGCGGGTTCGAGCCGGTGTTGAAGCCTGCGACGTGCAGGCGGCCGGCGCGCATGGCCTCGATCTGGGCGGCGTTGGAATCGACGGGGAAGAACTGGACCCGCTTGCCGGTGACCTCTTCCATATGGGCCAGGAAATCGGCCCAAGCTTCGGCGTAGACGGCCGGGTCTTCAACCGGCGTGTAGGCGAAGATCAGAACGGACGGATCGACAAGCTCAGCCGGATCGGACGGGATATCGGCGATCAGATCGCCGTCGGCGTCGGTGTAGCGGCTATCCAGGGTGAAATCGGCAAGGGCCGGAACGGACATCGCGATCAGGGCAGTGGCGGCAAGAAGCATACTGCGCATATTGGCTCTCCAGTCTGTATTGGCTCTGGAGGCGACTTAGCAAGTCTTCGTTACAGTATTACGACGATGCACCTGTCTCCGGCCTCGACCGACCGATTGAACTGAAGGTCCTTGCGGCTTGCCTGCCGTCCTACCGGACCGCCTTTACGCCTTCCAGGAGCAGCGTCGTCGCCATTGCCGCATAGTCTTCGCGGGTGATCTTGCCGCCGTCGCGGAACCACATATAGACCCAGTTCATCATGCCGAACAGCGACATGGTGACCGGCATCAGAAGCGGGCGCTCCGGGCGGTCGAGCTCGGGATGGATCTCGCGGATGACGGCAGAGAAACGGCCGACGATGCTGCGCTCGAGCGCGCGGATCTGCTTGGTCTGCTCGGCGGTAAGGGCAGGCGCCGCATTGAGCTGCACCTTGTGCTGGTCATCGGCGCCGCGATATTCGTTCAGCACCGTCATCACCAGTTTCTCGAGCCGGGCCTTGTGTTCGAGGCCCGGGTCGTCGGCGGCCTCGAGCGCTACATCAAGCGCCTCCAGATGCGAGGCGATGATGGCGAAGATCAACGCCTCCTTGGAGGGGTAATAGTGGTAGAGCAGCGCCTTCGACACGCCCGCCGCGCGCGCGATCTGCGACATCGACGCCTTTTCCATGCCCTGCGTGGCGAACACATGGGCGGCGTTTAAAAGCAGGCCGTGCCGCTTTTCCTCGAAATCATTGGCCCGTGTTCTCGCCATGTTCTCTCAAAACTCCTGATGGGCAGGCAAAAGGGGCGGTTTCGCCCCTTTTAGCATTGGCTAATCAATTGACCAACCGGCCGGTGATTATTTCGGGCGGTTGTCAACCACGCGCTTGGCCTTGCCTTCCGAACGGGCAACGCTTTCCGGATCGCGAATGTCGATCTTCGTTGAAACGCCGATCACCGACTTGATGTGGTGCGCCAGCTCCTTCGCCGAGGCCAGCCGGGCTTCCGCCGAGGACTGGTCCGGCGTGCACTCCACATGCACGGTCATCACGTCCATGCGGTCCTTGCGGGTCAGTTCGATCTGGAAATGCGGGGCAAGGCCATCGCATTTCAGGATCATCTCCTCGATCTGGGTCGGGAAGACATTGACGCCGCGCAGGATGATCATGTCGTCGGAGCGGCCGGTGATCTTTTCGATCCGGCGCATGGAGCGCGCCGTGCCGGGCAGGATGCGGGTCAGGTCGCGGGTGCGGTAGCGCACCATCGGCAGGCCCTCCTTGGTCAGCGTGGTGAAGACCAGCTCGCCCATCGCGCCGTCGGGAAGCACCTCGCCGGTCTGCGGGTCGATGATTTCGGGATAGAAATGGTCTTCCCAGACATGCAGCCCGTCCTTGGTTTCCACGCATTCATTGGCAACGCCCGGACCCATGATCTCCGAAAGGCCGTAAATGTCGACGGCGTGCATGTCGAAGGCGTCCTCGATTTCCGCCCGCATCGCGTTGGTCCAGGGTTCGGCGCCGAAAATGCCGACCTTCAGCGAGCTTTCGCGCGGATCGATGCCCTGGCGGCGGAATTCGTCGAGGATCGACAGCATGTAGGACGGGGTGACCATGATGATCTGCGGCTTGAAGTCGCTCATCAAGGTGACCTGACGCTCGGTCATGCCGCCGGAGATCGGCACCACGGTGCAGCCGAGACGTTCGGCGCCGTAATGCGCGCCAAGGCCGCCGGTGAAAAGCCCGTAGCCATAGGCCACATGACAGATATCGCCCGCGCGACCGCCGGACGCCCGGATCGAGCGGGCCATGACATCGGCCCAGACATCGATATCGTTCTTGGTGTAGCCAACAACGGTCGGGCGTCCGGTGGTGCCGGAGGAGGCGTGGATGCGCGCAAGCTTCTCGCGCGGCACGGCGAACATGCCGAAGGGGTAGGTGTCGCGCAGGTCCGTCTTCACAGTGAAGGGAAACTTCGCGAGGTCGGCAAGCGTCCTGAAATCGGACGGATGCACGCCGCTGTCATCGAAGCGCTTGCGGTAGAAGGGCGAGTTCTCATAGGCGTGGTTCAGCGACCAGGCCATGCGCTTTTGCTGAAGGGCGGAGATTTCGTCGCGGCTCGCCACCTCGATCGGGTCGAGAATCTCGCGGGACGGCTTCAGATTGTTGATGGCGTTCATGTCTTCCTCCTCGAAAACGTATGCGCTCAGGCTTTCAGCAGCGTGCCGTTGATGGTGCGCGAATGGCCGCGGAATTCGGCGATCACCGCTCCGTCCTCCCGTGTCACGCTTATATCATAGATGCCGGATCGGCCTCTGCGCGAAACCTCGCGCGCGGTGGCGGTCAGGCGGTCGCCGAGCGCGCCGGGTGCTACGTAGGTCATCGAGCAGTGCTGGGCGACGGTCAGCTGGTTATAAGTGTTGCAGGCAAAGGCGAAGGCGCTGTCGGCGAGCGTGAACAGATAGCCGCCATGGGCATTGCCGTGGCCATTGGTCATCGCCTCCGTCAGCGTCATGGAAAGCGTCGCCTCGCCGGGGGCAATGTGCTCGATCGTCATGCCGAGGTGCCGCGAGGCATTGTCGTCATTCCACATCGCCCTGGCGCAGGCTTCGGCCAGTTCCTGCGGGCTCATCGCGTTGATCGTTGCCTCCATGTTCATTTTCCCTCGAAGACCGGCGCGCGCTTTTCCAGAAAGGCGGTCACGCCTTCGGCATAATCATCCGTGCGGCCCGCTTCGCGCTGGCAGTCGCGCTCCATGTTCAGATGGGCGGAAAGGTCGTGTTCGGAGGCCGCCTGGATCAGTCGTTTGGTCAGTCCCAGACCCTTCGTCGGGCCACTTGCAAGCTTTGCCGCAAGCGCCGTTGCCTCTTCCATCAGCTTTTCGTCTTCGACGGACTTCCAGATCAGGCCCCAGTCTTCGGCCTTCTCGGCGATAAGCGGCTCAGCGGTCATCGCCAGCGCCTTGGCGCGCGGCTCGCCGAGCGCGCGCGTCAGCGACCAGCTGCCGCCGGCATCGGGAATAAGGCCGATCTTCGAAAAGGCCTGGATGAATTTCGCGGATTTCGCGGCGAACACGATATCGCAGGCAAAGGCGATGTTTGCGCCCGCGCCTGCCGCCACGCCGTTGACGGCACAAATCACGGGTTTTTCCAGCGAACGGATCAGGCGCAGCGTCGGATTGTAATAGGTCTCGAGCGTCTCGCCGAGATCCGGCTTCTCCGTCATCTGGCGCGGATCGCGGTCGCCGAGGTCCTGGCCGGCGGAGAAGGCGCGGCCGGCGCCCGTCAGAAGAACGGCGCGAATGTCCGCCTCGTCATGGGCGCGCTGCAGCGCTGCCCGCAAGGCGAGATGCATATCGACATTGAAGGAATTCAGTTTTTCGGGACGGTTGAGCGTTACGCCCAACACGCCGTCTTTCAACGTGACGCGCACGCTTTCATTATCGGTCATTCTTGCCTCCCGTCGCGCGCTCCTCAAGCGCGGCTGATAATTGTTGTTGCATAAACCGTCCGGTCGGTCAATAATAGTCTCCAGAATTTGGGAGGAGACATGACGAACCTATACGATCGCCATTCCGCGCTGCTGGCGCGGGCGGTGGAAGCGCTCAGGACCCGTGCCTTCTGGACGCCCTTTCCGGAAGTGCCGTCGGGCAAGGTCTATGGCGAGACCGCCAAGGCCGACGGCATTGCCGGTTTCGAAGCGCTTGTCGGCAGTGCTTTCGATATTCCGGGCCATCCCGAGACCCGCCGCGTCGGCCGCGAGAATGCGCCGTGGGGCCAGACGCTCGCCATTTCCTATCCTGCCGCCGATCCAGCAACGCTGATCGCGGCCTGCGAGAAGGCATCGCATTCGTGGGCGTCCGCCGATCCGGAAACCCGCGCCGGCATTCTTCTGGAGGCGCTCACCCGGCTCAATGCCATGAGCTTTCTCATCGGCCACGCCACCATGCACACCACCGGACAGGCCTTTCCCATGGCCTTTCAGGCCGGCGGCCCGCATGCGCAGGATCGCGGGCTGGAAGCCGTTGCCGCGGCCTATGCGGAGATGACCGGCAGCGCCACCGCCGCCACCTGGGTAAAGCCGCAGGGCAAGCGCGACCCGATCACGCTGGAAAAGCGCTGGCGCATTGTCCCGCGCGGCATGTCGCTGATGATCGGCTGCCAGACGTTTCCGAACTGGAACGGCTATCCGGGGTTGTTCGCCAGCCTTGCCACCGGAAACACGGTGATCGTCAAGCCGCATCCGGGCGCGATCCTGCCGCTGGCGCTCACCGTCAAGGTTTTGCGTGAAGTTCTGGCGGAAGAAGGCTTCTCGCCGGATGTGGTTCTGCTCGCCGCAGACGAGCCGGGCGCGGAAATCACCAAGGCGCTGGTCGAAACCCGGGCGTTCTCGATCATCGACTATACCGGCTCCTCCGTCTTTGCCGCTTGGCTGCGGAAGAATGCGGACGGCGCTCTCGTCTTTACCGAGGAGACCGGCGTCAACTCGATCACCATCACCGGCACGGATGATTTTGCCGGCATGTGCGACAACATCGCCTTTTCGCTGTCGCTCTATTCCGGCCAGATGTGCACCTCGCCGCAGAACCTCTATCTGTCGAAGGGCGGCATCGAGACGGATGAGGGCCACAAGAGCTTCGATGAGGTCGTCGGCGGCATCGTCGCTGCCATCGACAGGCTGCTTGAAGACGGCGCGCAGGCATCCTCGGTCTGCGGCGCGATCGCCAATGCCGCGACCTTCGAGCGCGTCGCGAAGGCCCGCCATGCCGGCCGCGTCGTGCGCGAAAGCCGCGAGACCGGGCTTGGCGCCTCGGCGACGCCGCTTCTTGTTGTGGCCGATGACCGTGAAGGCGGCCTTGAGCGTGACGAATGCTTCGGCCCGGTGTCCTTCTTCATCGCCTGCAAAGATGCGCATGACGCCATCGCCAGGGCTTCGGCCATCGCAGCCGAAAAGGGCGCGATCACGGCGGCCCTTTATGCCACGGACGGCGCGCTGATCGAGGAGGCCGCAACGGCCTTTTCGAAGGCCGGTGTCAATCTCTCGGTGAACCTCACCGGCAATATCTATGTCAATCAGTCGGCGGCCTTCTCGGACTACCATGTCACGGGCGCAAACCCTTCGGGCAATGCGAGCCTCACCGACACGGCCTTTGTCGCGCCGCGGTTCCGGCGCGTCATGATCCGCTGGCCCAGAGCCGCCTGAGAGGCGGCCTGACAGCTCGTTTTGGATACATCAGGGAGGAGAATCCAATGAAATTGATGACAACAACGGCTCTGGCGATGCTCGCCACGTTCGGTCTCGCAACGGCCGCAAGCGCCGAGATCAGGCTCGGCGCCAGCCTTTCGGCCACGGGTCCTGCCGCCTTTCTCGGCGATCCGGAAGCCAAGACCATCGAAATGCTGGTCGAGGAACTGAACGCCAAGGGCGGCATCAATGGCGAGAAGATCGATCTGACGCTTTATGATGATGGCGGCGACCCCAACAAGGCGCGCACCTTCGCCACCCGCCTGATCGAGGATGACGAAGTGGTCGCCATCATCGGCGGCACCACAACCGGCACCTCCATGTCGATCCTCTCGGTTGCCGAGGACGAAGGCATTCCCTTCATCTCGCTCGCCGGCGCGATCCAGATCATCGATCCGGTCAAGGACTATGTCTTCAAGACGCCGCATACCGACCGCATGGCCTGCGAGAAGATCTTCGACAACATGCAGAAGAACGGCATCACCAGGATCGGCATGATCTCCGGCACCGACGGCTTCGGCGCGTCGATGCAGGCGCAGTGCAAGGACGTTGCCGGCGACTATGACATCGAAATCCTCGCCGACGAGATCTACGGCCCGAGCGATGCCGACATGACGCCGCAGCTCACCAAGATCAAGAACACCGAGGGCGTTCAGGCGATCCTCAACCCGGGCTTCGGCCAGGGTCCGGCGATCGTCACCCGCAATGCCAGCCAGCTCGGCATCGGCCTGCCGCTCTACCAGAGCCACGGCGTGGCCTCCGACAGCTTTATCGAGCTCGTCGGTCCGGAGGCGTCGGAGGGCGTGCGCCTGCCGGGCACCGCACTTCTGATCGCCGACATTCTGCCGGAAGACGATATCCAGCGCGATGTGGTGATGGATTACAAGACCGCCTACGAGGACAAGTACAACCAGAACGTCTCGACCTTCGGCGGCTACGCAAATGACGCCTTCCTGCTGATGGTCAACGCCATGGAACAGGCTGGCGGCGAAGACCCCGATGCCATTCGTGACGCGCTGGAGGCGACCGACGGCCTCGTCGGCACCACCGGCGTCTACACCATGGGCCCGGACAATCATCTCGGTCTCGATCTTTCCGCCTTCCGCATGCTCGAAATCGAGAATGGCGGCTGGACGTCGATCGACTGACGATTTGAAAGACGCCCCGCGCCTATGACGGGTGCGGGGCGTTCGCCGCGGGTGGTGTCTGCCCGCTCCTTCGCTGTCACCGTTCGGGATCCATCCATGGACGCTTTGATGCAATTCATTCTGTCGGGCTTTACGGTTGGCGCGGTCTACGCGCTCGTCGCGCTCGGCTTCACGATCATCTACAACGCCTCAGACGTGGTGAATTTCGCGCAGGGCGAATTCGTCATGCTCGGCGGCATGATCACCGCCTTTACCTATGCCGCCGGCCTGCCGCTGCCGCTCGCCGGCCTTCTCGCCATCGTCATCACCGCAGCCGTCGGCGTCGCGCTCAACAAGCTTGCGATCGAGCCCGCGCGCGGCGCGCCGGTGGTCTCGCTGGTGATCATCACCATCGGCGCCTCGATCTTCATCCGCGGCGTCGCGCAGCTTGTCTTCGACAAGCAGCTTCATCGCTTTCCCGCCTTTTCCGGCGACGATCCGATTCACATTCTCGGCGCGACCATCCTGCCGCAGAGCCTGTGGGTGATCGGCGGCGCCGTCTTTGTCTTCGTCGGCCTCTGGGCCTTCTTCACCAAGACGCTGACCGGCAAGGCCGTGCTGGCGGCCGCCAACAACCGGCTCGCCGCCCAGCTTGTCGGCATCAACACAAACTGGGTTATGACGCTGTCCTTCTCGCTGTCGGCCGCGATTGCCGCCCTTGCGGGCGTGCTGATCACGCCGATCACGCTTGTCAGCTATGATGTCGGCGTGGCGCTGGCGCTGAAGGGCTTTGCCGCCGCCATGCTCGGCGGCATGGGCAATCCCAAGGGCGCGCTCGTCGGCGGCATCGCGCTCGGCCTGATGGAGGCGCTGACGGCCGGTTATATTTCCTCGCAATACAAGGAAGCGGTCGCCTTCGTCGTCATCCTTGCCGTTCTGTTCGCCATGCCCCAGGGCCTGTTCGGCGCGAAGTCGACGGAAAGGGTCTGAGGCGATGTCAGCACATTCGAAATGGATCCAGATCGCGATCGTCGCGGCCCTCGTCGCCGTCCTGCCCTTCTTCTTTCCGTCGGGCTATTACTACCGCGTCGGTGCGCTGATCTTCGTCAACGCGCTTTCGGTGATCGGCCTCGTCATCCTGATCGGCTATGCCGGGCAGATCTCGCTCGGCCATGCGGGCTTTGCCGGCATCGGTGCTTATTCATGTGCGCTCGCGCCGGAATATCTGGGCCTGCATCCGGCCCTTGCCGCCCTTCTCGGCGCGGTCATTTCAGGCGGAGTGGCTGCCCTTATCGGTCGGCCGATCCTCAAGCTCAAAGGCTATTATCTGGCCGTGGCGACGCTCGGCTTCGGCATTCTTGTGTCACTGGTACTCACCAATGAGCGGCAGTTGACGGGCGGACCGGACGGCATGGCCGTGCCGGAGCTTGGCCTGCGCGATTTTCTGCGCGACATGGGTTGGCGCCTGTCGGGCGGCGAGTTCTGGTATGGCGTTTCAGGCATCGTGCTCGTCATCGGAGTCTGGATCGCGCTCAATCTGGCAATGAGCCCGACGGGCCGCGCCATGCGCGCGCTGCACGGTTCGGAAGTCGCCGCCCGCACGGTCGGCATCGATGTCGCCCGCGTCAAGCTGCAGGCCTTCATCATTTCCGCCGTCTATGCCTCGGTCGCCGGTTCGCTTCTGGCGCTGCAGAACCGGTTCATCACGCCGGACGTCGCCGGCTTCATGCATTCGATCGAAATGGTCTCCATGGCCGTGCTCGGCGGCGTCGGCTCCATTCTCGGGGCCATGCTGGGCGCTGCGATCCTCACGCTCCTGCCGCAGGTGCTGACGGTGTTTGCCGAATATGAACAGCTCGTCCTCGGCGCCATCATGATTTCGGTGATGATCTTCCTGCCGCGCGGGCTTCTGCCCTCGATCGCAAGCAAACTGAAGGGGAGGGACGAATGAGCCTTCTTGATGTTCAGTGCCTCGGCATTTCCTTCGGCGGCCTGCGCGCCGTCAACAATGTCAGCTTTTCGGCAAAGGCCGGCGAGATCGTCTCGGTGATCGGGCCGAACGGCGCGGGCAAGACCACGCTGTTCAATATGATCTCTGGCGTCTATCTGCCCGGCGAGGGCAAGGTGATGCTGGAGGGGCGCGACATTACGGCAAAACGGCCCGACCGGCTGGCAAATCTCGGCCTGACGCGCACCTTCCAGAACCTGCAGATCTTCCAGGAAATGACGGTTCTGGAAAATGTCATCGCCGGGTTTCACCTGCAGGAGCGCGGCGCGCTCATTGCCGATCTCCTGTCGCTTCCGGCCTCGAAGAAACGGGCGGCGGAAGCCAAAAGAGGCGCTGAGGAACTGCTTGCGCGTGTCGGCCTGCAAAAGGCGGCCGAACGCCAGGCAGGAAATCTTTCCTATGGCGCGCTCAAGCGGCTGGAAATCGCCCGCGCCCTTGCCGTTTCCCCCCGCGTCCTGCTGCTTGACGAGCCGGCGGCTGGCTGCAACGCGGTGGAAACGGAGGAGATCGACCGGCTGATTGCCGAACTCGCAAAAACCGGCATCGCCATCCTTCTCGTCGAGCACGACATGAAGATGGTGATGCGGATCTCCAACCATATCGTGGTGCTCGATCACGGTGAGAAGATCGCCGAGGGCGATCCGGAAACCGTATCGCGCAACAAGGCGGTGATCGCCGCCTATCTCGGAACCGAAGAGGAGGCCGCCGATGCTGACGGTTAAGGGCCTGCGCTCGGCCTATGGCCGCATCGAGGTGCTGCACGGCATCGATCTCGAGGTGAAATCCGGCGAGATCGTCACCGTGGTCGGCGCCAATGGCGCGGGCAAGACGACGCTTTTGAAATGCCTCTCCGGCCTGCAGCCGGTGACCGACGGCGAGATGATCTTTCGCGGCGAGGTGATGACCGCCGTTCCCGCCTTCAAACGGCTGAGGCAGGGCCTTGCCCAGTCGCCGGAAGGCCGGCAGATATTCACCAATCTTTCGGTTGAGGAAAATCTGAGGCTCGGCGCCTTCCTCTATACCGATGAGCGCGTCGAGCGCGACATGGAAGACGCTTTCGCCATGTTCCCGATCCTGAAGGAGAAGCGCAATCTGATGGCCGGCGGGCTTTCCGGCGGTCAGCAGCAGATGCTGGCGATCGCCCGCGCGCTGATGGGCCGACCCGCCTGCCTGCTGCTGGACGAACCCTCCATGGGCCTCGCGCCGCTGCTGGTTGCCCAGATCTTCGACGTGGTGAAGGCCCTGAAGGCGCGCGACGTGACCGTGCTTCTCGTCGAGCAGAATGCCTATGGGGCGCTGAAGATCGCCGATCGCGGCTATGTGATGGAAACCGGCCGCATCACCATGGAAGGCGCGGCGGCAGCCCTGATCGCCGACCCGCAGGTGCGCGAGGCCTATCTTGGAATCTGAGATGAAGACTGTAGTGACGATCGACCATCGCGGCGCAATCGCCGTGGTGACCATCGACAATCCGCCCGTCAACGCGCTCTCGAATTCGGTGCGCGGTGCGCTCGTCGAAGCCGTCGCAACGCTTGATGCCGATGATGCTGTGAAGGCCGTGGTGCTCGCCTGCGCCGGACGCACCTTCATTGCAGGGGCCGATGTGCGCGAGTTCGACCTGCCGCCGCAGGAGCCGCTTCTGCCCGACGTGGTGGCAGCAATAGAGGATGCGGAAAAACCCTGGGTGGCGGCCATTCACGGGTCCGCGCTCGGCGGCGGATTTGAAGTAGCGCTTGGCTGCCGTCTCCGGATCGCGGACGCGAAGGCGTCCGTCGGCCTGCCGGAAGTCACGCTGGGCCTCATCCCCGGCGCTTCCGGCACGGTGCGCACGCCGCGCCTTGCGGGCGTCGAGACGGCGGTCAAGCTTGCCGTCTCGGGTCGTCCGATGAAGGCGAAACCCGCGCTTGAGGCGGGGCTGATCGATGCGATCGCCGAGGGTGATCTCGTCGGGGAGGCCGTCGCCTTTGCCGAGCGGGCGATGGAGAAACCGCTGCCGCCGAAGACGCGGGAGCGTCCGGTCACCGCGCCCGCGGAGGGTTTCTGGGCAGCGGCCGAAAAGGACGCGGCAAAGCCAGGCTACCGCGCGCCGCTGGAAGTGCTGGCCGCCATCCGCTTCGCCGTCGAAAATCCGTTTGATGCGGCGATGAAACATGAGCGCGACGTTTTTCTCGAACTGCGCGCTTCGAAGGAAGCCGCAGCGCTCCGCCACGTCTTCTTTGCCGAGCGCGCGGCGACGCGACCTGAAAGCCTGAAGGGCATCGAGCCGCTGGACATATCGTCGGTCGGCGTCATCGGCGGCGGCACGATGGGGGCGGGCATCGCGGTCGCGGCGCTCAATGCCGGGCTCTCCGTCACCCTGATCGAGCGCGACGAAGAGGCTGTCGCGCGCGGCATCCGCACGATTGACGGCATCCTGGCGGGCTCAGTCAAGCGCGGCAAGCTCACCGAGGCGGGCCGCGTCGAGCTGATGGCATCTCTGGGCGGCACCACGGAATACAGGGCGCTCGGCGATTGCGATCTCGTGATCGAGGCGGTGTTCGAGGAGATTTCCGTCAAGCGCGCTGTCTTTGAACGGCTCGGCGCCGTCTGCCGGCCCGATGCGGTGCTGGCCACCAACACATCCTATCTCGATCCGCGTTTGATCGCGGAGGGCCTGCCGAACCCCGATCGCGTCATCGGTCTGCATTTCTTCTCGCCCGCCCATGTGATGAAACTGCTCGAAATCGTGCCGGTGCCGGAGACCTCCGAGACCGTGCTTGCGACAGGTTTTGCGCTTGCCAAAAGGCTCGGCAAGATGCCGGTGCGCGCCGGAATCTGCGAGGGCTTTATCGGAAACCGTATCTTGAAGCGCTATCGCGCGGCGGCCGAAGACCTTGTCGAACAGGGTGTCGCAATTGCCGATATCGACGCGGCCATGCGCGACTACGGCTTCAGGATGGGCCCGTTCGAGGCACAGGATCTCGGCGGCCTCGACATCGCCTTCCTGCAGCGCGAGGGCGCGCGGGCTGAGGGCAGGCAGGTGCCGGAGACGCTCGGCGATATTCTCGTGCGCGCCGGACGCAAGGGGCAGAAGACCGGCGGCGGCTGGTATGACTACGCGCCGGGAAGCCGGACGCCGATCGTTTCCGACACGGTGCATGCCCTGTTGAGAGCCCGGATCACGAACTCCTCCCGGCTGAGCCTCGAGGCGATCGCCGATCTGCTTGTGAAGGCAATGGCGGACGAGGGGCGTGCGATCCTGGCCGAAGGCATCGCCGAAAAGCCTGCCGATATCGACCTTGTCGAAATCCACGGCTATGGCTTTCCGCGCCACAAGGGCGGGCCGATGTTTGAAAGCGACGGCTGATCTTGGTCAGCCGACATTGACCTGTTGCGTGACGCGGTTAGGCTTGGGCCAAAAATTGTCAGAAAACCGGAGGTCACCATGTCGAAAACCCTGATCACTCTCATTGCCGCTCTGGCATCATCGTCTGCTCTTGCGCAGGAGACGCGGACGGTCTCAGGCGAGGCTACCTACCGTGAACGCATGGCATTGCCGGATAACGCCGAACTGATCGTCTTCCTGACGGGCTTTCAGGGCAACGAGCTTGGCGGCATGAGCGAAGCGGCGGATGGGCGGCAGGTGCCGTTGCCGTTTTCGTTTTCCGTTCCCGGCGGGTTCAAGGGCGACCTCACGGCCGCGATCATGATCGATGACGCGCTTCGCTTCGTCAGCGATCCGGTGGAGGTTGCAGCGGGAACGGCGGATGTCGATATCGGCACCATCTGGCTCTCGGGCTTCACGCCCTCCGGTTTCCAGTCCACCTGGGCTTGTGGCGATGACCGCTTCACCATCGGATTCCGCGACAATCTGGCCGTTATCGAGACGGATGAGAGGATTTTCGAGCTTCCCCAGGCGATCTCGGCCGATGGCGCGCGGTTTGCGAGCGAGGACGGTCGGAACGAGTTCTGGGGCAAGGGCGACAAGGCGACGCTGACGCTTGACGGCGTGACCCTGCCAGAGTGCGAGATGGTTGAGGATGACAACAGCTGGACGGCGCAGGGCAACGAGCCCGGCTGGCGCGCGGTTATGGCGAATGGGCGTTTCCGCCTCGATCTCAACTACGGAGACGACCGGCTCGATCTGCGCATTCCCGAAGCGGAAATCTCGGAAGGCGCCTATCATTACGACTTCGCTGCCTTCGGCCTGTCCTTCGCCGTCCGCGACCGGCTCTGCCGCGACGACATGAGCGGACGGCTTTTCCCGCAGGCGGTCGAGCTGGAAACGGCAACGGGCGTTCTCAAAGGCTGCGGCGGCGACACGATGTCGCTTCTTGCCGGGCCGGAATGGACCGTTTCGGAGATTGGCCCGGAGAGCGTCGGCGACAGCGGCGAGGTGACGATTTCGGTCAGCGCCGACGGCCGGATTTCAGGTTCCGCCGGCTGCAACCGCTTTATGGGCGCGGTGAAGCTTGGCGGCGAGGGCGGTCTTGAGATTGGCCCGCTGGCGGCCACCAACATGGCGTGCGAGGAGCCCTTGATGGCGCTGGAAATGGACTTCTTCCGGGCGATCGACGCGGTCAATGGTTTCAATATCGCCGAAAACGGCGACCTTCTCCTGACGGCCGATGGCGAAACCGTGATCCGGGCCGCGCGCTGACCGGCGTCAGGGCACCAGCGTCAGGAGCACGAAGACGGCGAAGATCACCAGATGGACCGCGCCCTGCAAAACGGTGGTGCGGCCTGTTCCAAGCGTGATCGTGCTGACGAACAGCGTCAGAATGAGCATCACCATCTGCTCCGGTTCGAGCCCGAGCGTCATCTGTCTGCCGAGCGCGATCGAGATCAGCGCCACGATCGGGATCGACAGGCCGATACTGGCAAGCGCCGAGCCGAGCACGAGGTTGATGCTCTGCTGGATCCTGTTCTTGAACGCCGCCTGCACCGATGAAATGCCCTCCGGCAACAGCACCAGCGCCGCGATCATCACGCCGACAAGCGTCTGCGGCAGGCCGGCCGCCGCTATGCCCCGGTCAAGCGGCGCAGACAGCATTTCGGCCAGCAGGATGACCATCAGCAGAGAAAAGGGCAGCATCACCGCGCTTGTCGCCGTCATCCGCCTTGACGGCGCATGGTGGTCCGGAAAGAAGTCGCCCTCCTCCTCATCCGTCTCCTCGGTGAAATAGTTGCGGTGGCGCACCGTCTGGACGAACAGGAACACGCCGTAAAGCACCAGGCAGCAGATACTGACGACGAGAAGCTGGGCCCAGGAATATTGCCGCGCCGGGCCCGAGATCGCAAAGTTCGGCAGCACGAAGGCAAGCGTCGACAGTGTGCCGAGCACGGCGAGGGCGGCGGTGGCGGCAGCAAGCTTGAAGCTCTGTTCGTGGTAGATTCGCCCGCCGGCCACGAGACAGAGCCCGATAATGCCGTTCAGCACGATCATCACGGCGGAAAACACCGTGTCGCGCGCCACGGCATCGGTGCCTTCTGCGCCCGACAGCATGATCGAGACGATCAGCGCCACCTCGATCAGCGTCACGCAGCCGGCAAGAATGATCGAGCCCATCGGCTCTCCCACCTTGGCGCCGAGAATTTCGGCATGCAGCACCGAGGCGAAGACCGAGCCGCCGAGCAGCAGGACCGCCGGCACCAGGAAGACCACCGATGTGTCATGAAGCAGGCCGACGATCTCGAGCGCAACGACGACCGCCGCCAGAAACGGCAGCAGCACGCTCCATCTTGGTATCGAACGCGGACTGTGCATGCTCTCTCCTGAAAACGAAACGCCGAGCGGCGTCGCGATGATTGCAGCGAAACTCTTAGCGGGGAACGGCGGCCGATGTCGAGGTGCCGAGCACGAAGGCAAGATTGGCGGCGGCGGTGAAGGCGGCCTCGCGCGCATCGCTTTCGGCAAGCCGCGCCTCGAGCAGGCCGGTCTGGGCAGTTGCCAGCGCCGAGACGGTGCCGACGCCGTTCCGATAGGCCTCAAGCGCCGAATCATAGGTCTTGTAGGCGGCCTGGCGGAGCTTGACAGATGAGACATTGGCCTGAAGCGCCGTCGTCAGCGCATTCGAGGCGACCACGATCTCGCGGGCGGCGGCGTCCTTCAACTGCTCGAAATTGCGCTTTGCGGCCTCGACCCGGCTTTCGGCCTGTTTCAGATTGGCGTCGCGCATGCCGGCATCATAGAGCGGGATGGTGGCGCCGATCATGATGTTGCCGTTGAGCCCGTTATTGTCGATGGTCGGCAGGCCGCCCGCCGTCACGCCGGTCTCGTATGATGAGAGCGTGCCGAACACGCCGATTTTCGGCATGAAGTCGGATTTCGCCTTTTTCACGCCCTCGCGGCTTGCCTCGAGCGTCGCATAGCCCGCCAGAATGTCGGGCCGGTTGGAAAGTGCAATCTCGATCATGGTGTCGACCGGCGCGCGGGAAGAAGACGGCAGGCCGCGTCCGGCGGTGTCCTGAACGGTGAGCTTCGACATCGGCGAGATGCCGAGCGCGCCGAGAAGCGCCTGGTAGCTGTCCTGCTCGCCGCCCTTTGCCTGCACAAGCCCCAGTTCCGCCTGGGCGACGATCTGCTCGGCCTGGGCCTCGTCGACGGAGGTGGCAAGGCCGCGTTCGCGCCGGGCCCGCACGGCATCGAAAACCGTGCGGCTGTTTGCAAGCGCCTGGCTTGCCGCCCGCCGATGGGCGCGCGCGGCGTTGTAGTCGTGATAGGCGCCGGTGACGGCGAAGACCAGCTTCTGGTGCATGGCGTTGAACTGGTAGTTCGACGCCAGGGACATCTGCTTTGCCGCCTCCACGACGGCGCTGCGGCCGCCGAAATCAAGCGCCAGCCATTGCAGCGCCATGAACGGCACCACGCCCTGGATATTGCTGTCGAAATAGGCCGAGCCGCCGATCGGGATCGGCAGTTCGGCCGCGTTCCGGTTGGTGCCGGCAATCACATTGGCGGTGATCACCGGCAGGTAGGTGGCCTCCGCCATGCCGACGGCGAGCGCCGCCTGGCGGGCCTCCTCCCAGGCCGCGCGCGTGCCCGGATTGGTGCGTTGGGCAAGGTCGATCAGTTCCGGCAGCGTATAGGTTTTCTGCGTGTCGACGACAGGCTTCGAGAGCGCCAGTTCCGTGCCGCCTTCGGCTGCGGTCTTCAGGTCATCCGCATTGGTGTTTTCCGCCGCCGGCTGCCAGGGCCGCTCCGGCGAGGGCGGGGCGAGCGACAGGGAATCGGCTGCACAGCCGCCAAGAGCGGCGAGGGTGATCACGGCCATGATCCCGGTCATGCCGGAAAGGAGGTTTCGCGTCACGTCGTTTCTCCCGGTTGGGCGGTGTTCGAAAAGTCCGCCGGTTCGGCGGGGCTTGTGATCGGGTCCGGTTCGGGAACGGGCGGCGGATCGGGTCGGAAATAAAGGGCAAGCGAAAGGTCATTCAGCGCCCGCGCTCTTGCGGCATAGTCGCCGCGCGCCTCAAGCGACGGGCGCATGTGGCGCGGTTCGTAGGAGGCCATCTCGACAGCGTTGCGGATCACGCCGAGATCGTTCTGGACCGAGGCGACCAGCGCGGTCGAGGAGCGGCGGGTTGCAAAGTCAAGGCCGGCGAGCGCCTTCAGCTTTGCTGTCGCGAGGCCGACGCGGCGTCTCACCTCGTCGCCGACGCTGACCGGCCAGATATTGGTGAAGATCACATAGACGACGGCATTGCCGAGCAGGATGCCGATGATGCGATCGCCCGCCGCGCTGAGATCCGTGGTCGGCCCGAAACCCTGCAGCACGGTCAGCAAAAAGGCGAGCGCGATCTGCACGCCGCCATAGGAAATCCGCTCGTTGCCGGTCGAAACCCAGGCGGCGAGCGAGACGACGGCAAAAACCAGAAAGGCAAGCCCGCCAACGGATTCAAGCTGCGGAATGACAAAGAGGATCGCGACGAGACCGAAAAACGCGCCGATCAGGCAGCCGGTGATGCGCAGCACCAGCTTGTGCACCGTGTCTCCCGTGGTGCCGAGGGCCGCGACGTAACAGGTGATCATCGCCGTATGGATGCCCTGCCAGTCGATGGCGGTGTAGATGAAGAAACAGGTGACGGCGGCAAGCGTCGTCTTCAGCGCGAACTGCAGGTGGACGGGGTTGGAGAAGATGTCGGGGGAGACAGCCGGATCGTCGACCGGCGCTCCCTTTTCCAGAGGCGCCATATGGCTGAGATCGTCCAGCGCGCGCGCGATGTCGGCAAAGACGGGGGTGGCTTCAAACCGGTCCGCGCTGAAATCCGGCAGGTCCTTCTTCTGGAGAACGGCCTCGGCCATTTCACGGCAGATGTCGGCGAGCTCTTCTCGGCTGTTGTCTTCGGCATCCGCCGGCAGGGCCGAGACGGCAAGCAGAAGCCGGTAGCTGTGCGCCTGTCCGCGCTCGAGAAAATCATAATCCTTGCCATAGACAAGGTTCAGGAGCTTCGTCAGCAACAGTCGCTTGTCGGATTCCGCCATGCCCTCGCCGAGCGCATCGGTGAAAGCGAGGTCGTCGGCAGGGTCGGGCGTCTCGAGGCGTTCCGCGGCAAGCTCCAGACGTTCGGCGATCGTCTGGCGCAGGAGTTTTTGCGGGGAAATACCGAAGAGAAGGTTGTAGACCGCCATCACGGCCATCGGCACGAACACCATGGCCCAGGCATAGAGCACGGCGCGGGTGGCGATCTCGCCGAGGGGGATATTGCCGAGCAAGGTCAGCACGAAGGCGATCACCAGCGCGACGATGCCCGCCTGTTCGCCTGCCTTGGTGGCCGAGTCGAGATAGAGAAAGACAAAGGACGCGAGCACGATGGCCGCGATCTGGGCGGGCGGATGGTCGATCGTCAGGTTGATGATGCCGATCAAAAGCACGACCACGAGGGAGACGGCGACGATGATGCCTATGCCGGTGACGACGTTTTCCGCCGCATTGGCGCGCATCAGGAAGATCACCAGATAGCAGCCGATAGCGGCTTCCGGGAAATGATACATCATCGAGATGACGGTCGAGATGGCGCAGATCGCGCCGATCGAGAGCGAAAGCCGCAACCGCCCGGGAAACGGCCTGAGGTCATCGAAGAGCCGGTGCGATTTTCGCCTCAGCGCGCTTTCAGCAATCGTCGCCATGGCGAACCACTGTCGAGGCGGATGCGCCGATGCGCATCAGGTTTTCCGGCGGGTCGATCAGTTCGATGCGCACCGGGAAACGCTGCGCGATCTGCACCCAGTCGAGTTCCTTCGGCACATAGGGCAGCGCGCTCGGCAGCTCGATCATGCTTTCCGTTGCCACGCCCCAGCCGATGCCCTGGACCCGCCCCCTGATTTCCACCGAGCGATCGGCCATCACATAGACGGAGGCGCAGGCGCCCGCGGGCAGGTTCTTCAGTTCCGCCTCGCGGTAGAGCGCTGTCGCGAACCACTGGCCGGTATTGACGAGGGTGAAGAGCGGCGCGCCGGAAACGACGAACTGGCCGCTCGAGAACTTCAACCCGACCACCCTTCCGTCATGCGGCGAAAAGATCTTCGTATTGGCAAGGTTGTGCTTGGCGAGGTCGAGCGCAGCGCGGCGGGCCTCGATCACCGCAAGCGTCTCCTCCGGCGTGGAGATCAGCGCGTCGGCGGCCTTGGATTGCTGCAAGGCCTGTTCAAGGGAAACCTCCGCGTCGCGCTTTGCCGTGCGCGCGTCCTGCACCTGCTGGTCGGTGACATAGCCCTTGGGCTGCAGCGGCAACAGGCGCTCCAGCGTTTCGTTGGCCAGTTCCAGATTGGCGCGCGCGCGTTCGATCTGCTGGACGGCGATCTGGGCGTTGGCGGTCTCGGCGGCGATGCTGCGCTGCTGCGAATCATAGAGGGCCTCCGCCGCCTTCAGTTCTGCTTCCGCCTGGGCCACCAGAAGGCGGTAGGATTCGTCTTCGAGTGTGAAGAGAAGATCGCCCTTCTTCACCGCCTCGTTTTCTGAAACATGGATCTCGGCGATCCGGCCCGGCACGGTGGCCGAGATCTGCGTGATCGGCGCGGTCAGCGTCGCGTCCTGCGACAGGATGTTCGCCTCCATCCGCGTCATATGCGTCCATCCGAGATAGAGGGTCGCGCCGATGACGATGACCGGGATGAGGGCGACAAGCTTGGCCTTGGTGCTCAACATGGTTTAGCGCCCGAACAGAAGGATTGACGAGGCGAGACCGATGGCGATCGCCAGGAACAGGTAGACCACGACCCGAAGCGGCATCACCGCATCGATGCCGGCCTTGATGAAGATCAGCCGAATGATGACGGAGCCGAAAATGCCGATCAGCGAACAGGCGATCCAGGAGGGGAAATAGGCCCCGAAGAAGGGAATGACCGGGCCGCGTTCGCTCATGCCGCAGGACGCGAGCAGCAACGGCCCAAACAGAACAAAACCCGCTTTACGCAACACACGCACGCCCCGCACTTGACCCTCTTTGTTTGTCGTTTTCCATCCCGGCTTCGGCGGGCAGTGTCCCTTACAGCGACAGCCGGTGTCAACCAAGACCGGCTGTCAGGCTTAACAGCCGTCCCGGATCAGAACCGGAAAGTCAGTCCGAGCGTCGGTCCCTGCATATCGATGTCGAGCAGATGTCCGTCCCGGTCATAATCAACGGAAAGGTATTTGTAGCCGAGCGACACGGCCGTGGCAGAGGACACGTCGTACGTGACCGCGCCCATGGCCTGCCAGGTGAGATCCGAACCCCAGGAGGCGCCTCCGATGTCGGCCTGGCCGACAAACCCGAATCCTTTGCCGAAATCATATTCCAGACGCGCGCCGACGGCCGGATCAACCCAGCCGAAATCGCTCCTGGCCTGATAGTTGTATGGCGTGCCGGGGATGGCGGCCGAAACATCGGCCCATGCCCTGAAGACGCGCACGCCGGCAAGCGCGTCGAGCGCGAGGCGTTCCGTGTCGGCCAGGCGGTAGGTGCCGAACAGCGCGGCATTGAAGAGCTTGGTGTCGAGGTTGACGTTGACGCCCGGCACTGGGCCGAAGCCCGGAAGCGTGACCGGGCCGGTGGCGTGGTCTTCGCGGGTGTCGACATACATCACGTCCGCATAGGCGCCGAACCTGCCGTTTGTCGCATGGAAATTGACGAAGCCGGCAAGGTTGAGCTCCTCCAGGATTTCGGAAAAGCTGCGCTCGACCCTGACGGTCGGCGCGCTGCTGAAAGGCGAGACCTTACCGGAAAGGCCCGCCCCCCAGATGTAGGGCGTCAGTTCAAACGACCAGCCGTTGGCAAGCGCGGGTATCGCCGGCTGCGGGGCCGGGGGCGCGACCGGGTCGGCCGCGAATGTCTTGCCGGTAAGGCCGGCCGCTGCCGCGGCTGCGAGAAGGAGAGTTACGGCAGGTGCGCGCATGCTGTGCTCCTAGGCAAGCGTGTTCTTGAAGAAGCGGCCGTCCTTCATGATGACCGCCATGTTGTCGGGATCGGCGATCAGCGAAATATCCTCGAGCGGATTGCCGCCGATCAGCAGCATGTCGGCAAAGGCACCGGCCTCGATCACGCCGATCCGCCCGCGATAGGGATTGCGCTCGCCGGAGAGCTGCAGGAGTTCGCCGGTCCGGCTGGTGGCCATTTTCAGCACCGTCGCAGGGGAGAACCACTCGGCGAGCTTGGCGAGCTGACGCCCCTGCGAATTCGTCTTGGCCGGATTGAACAGGATATCCGTGCCCCAGACCATCCGCTCGATGTTGAACCTCTCGGCCCATTCGAAGCAGCGCACCGTGCCCTCGGCGATGTTGCGCTGGTCCTGGCGCTGCTGTTCTGTGCCCTGCGGGTTGGAATCTTCGTCTGCAAGGAAGGGCTGGATGCTCCACCACGTTCCCGTGTCGATGATCATGCGCACGGTCTCCTCGTCGGCGAGCTGGCCGTGTTCGATGCAGGCGACGCCGTTTTCGATCGAGCGCCTGATGCCTTCGGCGGTGTAGACATGGGCGCAGACATATGTGCCCCAGTCCCTGGTTGCCTGCACCGCAGCCCGGATTTCCTCCGGCGTAAACTGCAGGCTGGGGATAGGGTCATATTGCGAGGATACGCCGCCGCCGGTCATGATCTTGATCTGGCTGGCGCCGAGCATCAGTTGCTCGCGCACCCGGTTCAGGACCTGCGGCACGCCGTTGGCGATCGAGGAAATGCCGGCCTCCTCCGCATGGCTGAGATTGGTCTGGTCGGAGGCGGGTATCTCATAGGGCAAGCGGAAATCACCGTGCCCGGAGGTCTGGGTGATCATCGCGCCGGCCGGGTAGATGCGCGGGCCGATGGCCTTGCCGCCGTCGATCGCGCGTTTGAGCGCAAAGGCGGGGCCGCCGACATCGCGCACCGTCGTGAAGCCGCGCATCAGCGTCTTTTCCGATTCGGCGGCCGCCACCAGGTGGACGTAGGGCACCTGGGCGGTCATTGCCGTCTGCATCGGGATGGCGCAGAGCAGCGAATGCCAATGCGCGTCGATCAGCCCCGGCATCAGCACGCGGTTGCCGCAATCGACGATATCGGCGTCTGCGACATCTTCCGCGAGAGGAACGAGGGCCTTGATCCGGCCGCCGCTGACAAGCACGTTCCTGCCTTCGATGAGTGCGTCGGAAAGGCCGTCGAAGATGCGCACATTGGTCAGAAGGACGGAACGATCATTCGCCTCGGCAAGCGACGGCATGGAGGCAAGCGCGCCGGCGGCAATCGTTGCGGCCGCCCCCTTCAGCACAGAGCGCCGGCTGAAACCGTCCATCAGGCGTCGGTTGAGGCGGGCAAATTCCGGCGTGTGGCACGGACAGCCCGCGCCGTGGACGAGGTGCTGGTATCTTGAGCCTGCGCGCATCATATCCTCCTTTCGCTCGCGGTCATCGTCCCAACCCTTAAAGGTCATGGCCGCGTTTGCAAGGAACGGTTCCGTGAGATTTGCCCGTTCTTTCGGCCGGAAACGGGCTTTTGCGACCGGCTATTGCCCGGCGGCGCCCCGGGTCTCGGCGGTCGCGGCGGGGTTGGCCGTGCGGCCCACGGCATCGAGGAAGCGGGCGCCGGGACGCCTTGCCATGCTGCCGAGTTCGGTATCCTCGTCGAGCTCGGGATAGATCGCCGCAAGGGCGGCATAGCGGCTGTGGTTGAGCGCATCGCGCGACGAAACCGAGGAAATGTCGACGAGCGCGACATTCTTCCTCTCGGCCATCTCCAGCACCTCCGGATCGGTAATGTCGAGCTGGCCGGCGCGCTGGCGGTTGCCCTGGATGAAGCGGGAAAAGCCGAGCGCGCGGTCGTCGCCGGAGACCATCACCAGAAGCGGCGGATCAAGCGGGCCGATCACGTCCACCTGTGCGGCGAACACGTCCTCGTCGATATCGGGAGCGGCGAGGATGACATTGAGCTTGCCGAGCGCCCTGCGGTTGTCCTCCAGGCTCAGCTGCCTGAGCGCTTCCATGGTCAGCCAGCCGCCCATGCTGTGGCCGAAAAGCATGACCGAGCGCACGCTGGAAAGCGCCGTGACCTGGTCGAGCACATCGGTCAGCCCGTCGCGGGAGAAGGTGGCGGACTCCTTGTCGGTCGCGTAGTCGAGAAGGCGCGCCTGCGACGGCCAGGAAAACAGGATCGGCACGCCCGAGACATTGGTGTCCGCTGCAAGCTGGGCCATGCGGAACAGCCCCTCCTGGAAGGAGACGTTGAAGCCGTGCACGAAGACGCCGGCAACGCCATTGCCTGTTGCGCGCGCAGCCCTTCCGATGCGCGCGTCAAAGGCCGCCTTTGACAGCGCGGTGTGCTTGAGAACCGTGAAATGCTCGTCGGGCCTGGCCTTGCGCGAATAGGGCCATTCGATTTCACCGGGATCGTGGCCGGGCGGGATCGAGATCACGAACTCGGCATAGCTCAGGTCGTCCTCGCGTTCCGGAGTGAAGCCGTCAATCGGCTCTTCGGCCCGTTCGCGCGTGGTCGCCACATAGACGGTGACGGTGCGCGCGCCCTCCACGGTCGCCGGATGCGGATAGATGACCTCGGGTCCGGGGCGCTGCCCGCAGGCGGAGACCAGAAGAACGAGCAGAAGGCCGAAGGCAAGGCCAAGCGGGAAAAACCGCTTGCGCGGCGCGCGCGCATCGTCTGCAGGATGGGTAAGCGTGATCTGCATGATCCGAATATTCTCGCCTCGGGTCTGCGCGGGCTGTCGCCCTGTTGAATGATCTCTACGGGCGGGCGGATCGGAAATCAAGTGCAGGAAGTCTTTCAGCCGGCGCCTCTTCACGAAAGTTTGCGCTTACGCAGCTTGCCTTGACCGTCCGAGAACGAGCCGATACTTGTTTGACAAGGACCTGCGACAAAGGGAGATGAAGTCGATGGCGGAAGAACGCGAACAGGACGGTCTGTTTGATCCCAATGACGAGACCTACGGCGCTGCCGATCTTTCGGCGATCCTGCCAAAGTCCGGCTTTCCCGAGAAGGAGCGCGCGCCGCGTCTTGCCTATGCGGCGATCCATGACGAACTCCTGCTTGACGGCAATGCCCGGCAGAATCTCGCGACCTTCTGCCAGACCTGGGAGGAGCCCGAGATCCACAAGCTGATGGATGACTGCATCGACAAGAACATGATCGACAAGGACGAGTACCCGCAGACGGCCGAAATCGAGGCGCGCTGCGTGCGGATGCTGGGCGATCTCTGGCATGCGCCGGAAGGCCCGGTCACCGGGACGTCGACCACCGGCTCGTCCGAAGCCGCAATGCTCGGCGGGCTTGCGATGAAGCGCCGCTGGGAGGCAAGGCGCAAGGCAGAAGGCAAGCCGACCGACAAGCCCAACCTGATCACCGGCCCGGTGCAGATCTGCTGGCACAAGTTCACCCGTTACTGGGATGTCGAACATCGCGAGATCCCGATGGAAAACGGCCGCCTGCTGATGACGCCGGAAGAGGTGCTAGAGCTCTGCGACGAAAACACGATCGGCGTGGTGCCGACGCTCGGCGTCACCTATACCGGCGAATACGAGCCGGTGAAGGCCGTTTCCGACGCGCTCGACGATCTTCAGGCGCGCACCGGGCTTGATATCCCGATCCATGTGGATGGGGCGAGCGGCGGCTTCCTGGCGCCCTTCTGCGCGCCGGAACTGGAATGGGACTTCCGCCTGCCGCGCGTGAAATCGATCAATGCGTCGGGTCACAAGTTCGGCCTCTCGCCGCTCGGCGTCGGCTGGGTGCTGTGGCGCGAGGACAAGGACCTGCCCGAGGAAATGGTCTTCTGGGTCAATTATCTGGGCGGCAACATGCGCGACATCGCGCTCAATTTCTCCCGCCCCGGCGGCCAGGTAATCTGCCAGTACTACAATTTCCTGCGGCTTGGCCGTCAGGGTTATCGCAAGGTGCACGAGGCCTGCTACCGCAGCGCCGCCTTTCTGGCGGAGGAACTGGAAAAGACCGGCCTCGTCGATATCGTCTTTGACGGCGACATGAAGAAGGGCATTCCGGCCGTCTCGTGGAAGCTCAAGGACGGCCTTAAAACCAATTACACCCTGTTTGATCTCGCCGACCGGTTGCGCACGCGCGGCTGGCAGGTGCCGGCCTATACGCTCCCGGCCAATTGCCAGGATCAGGCGATCCAGCGCATTCTGGTTCGAAATGGCGTGTCGATCGACCTCTGCTCGCTGCTGATCGAGGACATAAAGGCGGCGGTGGATTACTTCAAGGCGCACCCGATCAGCACGCCGCTGACCGAGGACGAGGCCTCCGGCTTCCACCATTGATGATTTGGCGGGTTCGGTCATTCCGGACGCCACGTCCGGGACGCCTTCAGGCTGCTGACACATGCCTGCCCCACTCTCCGCCGTCATGCTCGGGCTTGTCCCGAGCATCTAGACACGTATCAACGCGATAGGCGTTTCAGATGGAGCGGCGCGATAAATCAGCCTGTTGCAAAACAGGAGCTCCGCTCGTAGGGCAAAGAGGTTAGATCCTCGGCACAAGGCCGAGGGTGACGTCCGTAAAAGGGAGAGGTTTTTCGTCGAGCGGGCGTCCGGGGCGCGGTTTCTTCTCTCTCGGGAAAAAAACGCCTTACGCCCCCAGATGCCGTTCGCCGCGCGCCCTGGCGAGCGCGATCTGGTGCTGGCGCTCGCGGAAGCGGGCGCGGTCGGCATCCGAATAGGTCTCGGCGCAATGCGGGCAGGAGACGCCTTCCTCGTAATCGGCGGAAAGCTTGTCTTCCGGCGTCACCGGGTGGCGGCAGGCGTGGCAGAGTTGATGTTCGCCTTCCTTCAGGCCGTGGGTCACGGAAACGCGCTCGTCGAAGACAAAGCAGGCGCCGTCCCAGAGGCTTTCTTCCTCCGGCACGTCCTCGAGATATTTCAGGATGCCGCCCTTCAGGTGGTAGACCTCCTCGAAACCCTGCTCCTTCATATAGGCGGTCGCCTTCTCGCAGCGAATGCCGCCGGTGCAGTACATGGCGATCTTCGGCTTGTTGTGCAGCCCCCTGTTTTCCTCCACCCAGCGCGGAAATTCGCGGAAGGTCTTGGTGTGCGGGTCGACCGCGCCGCGGAAGATGCCGATCGCGGTCTCGTAATCATTGCGGGTGTCGATAACGATCGTGTCCGGGTCGGTGATGAGGTCGTTCCAGTCCTTTGGATCGACATAGGTGCCAACCGTCTTCAAGGGATCGATATCCTCGACGCCCATGGTGACGATTTCCTTCTTTAGCCGTACCTTGAGGCGGTTGAAGGGCATTTTCGAGGCGCGGCTTTCCTTGTGCTCGAGGCCGGAAAACTCGGGACGCGCGCGGATGAAGGCGAGCACATTGGCAATCCCTTCATGGCTGCCGGCGATCGTGCCGTTGATCCCCTCATGCGCAAGCAACAGCGTGCCGCGCACGCCGTTTTCCTCACAACAGGCAAAAAGCGGCGCGCGGAACGCCCGAAAATCGGCAAACCGCGTGAAGTGATAGAGCGCTGCGACCAGATAGGACCCTTGCATGGTCTCTCTCCGCTTTCTTCAATCTCGGGCTATTCACGAATATTGCGCTGGCCAATACACGGATCGGCGGTTTTTGGCAATTATTCGCCGTCATGCGCATGGGCGCGTTTCTTCCACAAGGTCCTGATGATCCGCGCCTCGACATCGGGCTCGTCGCCGAAGGTCTTGCGCGCGCTTTTGATCGCCCGTCGGCGCAGCTGCGTTCGGGTCTCAAGGGCGGCATCCCGGCAGATCGCAAGCGTTCCGGCATCAAGGCCGGGCGCATCAGGGCCATCCAGTAGCTGAAGCAGCATGCTCAGATCATGTTCGTGGCCCAGCAGATCGGCAAGCGCCTTGGCGTCGTTGCGCTTGGCCTTCAGCGCCGAGGGCCAGGCCGGCGAGAGCAGCGCCGAGAACATCCAGTAAGCCTGGCTCTTCTTGCGCAATTCGTGAAAGTCGTCGTCCCCGCCCTCGGCCTGGACCGTCATCAGCGCGACCTGGGCGTTGGCGAGCTCCTTCTTCCAGGCCTTGCCAAGGCGTTTCGCCGCCGCCGACGGGTCCTCGCTGAAGTCGGCCTCCTCGATCGCGGCGATCGCCGCGCGGCAGGTATGGATCGCGTCCTTTGCCTTTTTCTGGAGCGCCGCGTCGGAAACGGCGGCGCTGCTGCGGCGTTCGCGCAATGCCGTTTCCAGCCGGGAAAGCGCCATGTCGCGCCTGCCGCCGTTCGCCAGACCGCGCAGATAGGCCGCGCATTCGATCAGCGCGGTCGCATCGCGTCCGCCCGAAAGGCCTGCCGCCATGTCGCGAATGCGCGCATTCTCCTGTCGCGAAAAATCCTTCGCCGCCGGGCGGACCAGCCGCAACAGGCCGCGCACGCGCTTGAACTTCTTGCGGGCGTCGTGGATCGCCTCATCAAGGCCCCGGGGCTGTTTCTTCAGCGCCTTGATGGCGTCCTCGAGCTGCGACACGGCCACCTTCTTGACGGCCGCGTCAAACGGTTTCTCCGGGTCAAGCGTGAAAGCCATGTCAGCCGTCCTCTTCGGGAATGATGCCGGTCTCGGCAAGCGCCTGGTTGGTGTAGCGCCCGTCGCCGGTCACCTCGCGGCCGAGCCAGTCGGGAAGATGCGGCCTTGCCGCCTCGTTCGGCAGTTCGACCTCGGCAACGACGAGGCCTGCAAGGTCTTGGTGATAGACATCGATTTCCCAGACGAAATCGCCGGCGGGGACGCGGTAGCGCGTCTTGTCGATCACGGTGCCGAGGGCGTAGGCGATCATTTCCAGCGCGTCGTCGAGGGGCACGTCATATTCGAATTCGTCGCGGCTCATCGCGCCGGCGCCGAATTTCAGCGTGATGCGGGCGCGCGCGTCATCGACTATCCGGACGCGGGCGGAGCGGTCGGCTGCGCCGAGCAGATAGGCCTGTCTCAGCCGCACGCCCTTTTCCGCGCCGTCCTTCCAGCCGTCGCCATCAACGAGGAACTTCCGTTCGATTTCCCTGGCCATGTCGAGCCCTCTTGCTGCCCTTCTCGGGGCGAAGCCGCGTTAATCGAGATCAAACCCCGATGACAGGAATAAGGTCATAACACGGCCACTGTCGCGGGCAATGATTCCAGTCGATTTATAATCCCTTCCGGTCTCGACTTGATGCCTGTGCCGGGGTATTTCAAACGCAGTTCGACAAAAAGTGCAAAAGGCCAGTGCGACCATGGATGCAAAAACCCAAAACCTCCTCGATGCCCTTACCGCCCAGCCCGTCGTTCCGGTGCTGATCGTGGAATCCGTCGAACATGCCGTCCCGCTGGCGCGGGCGCTTGTCGAGGGCGGGCTGAAAGCGCTGGAGATCACCCTGCGCACCGACGCGGCGCTCGACGTCATCAAGGCCATGTCCGAGGAGATCGAAGGCGCGGTCATCGGCGCCGGCACCATCCTTTCGGCGCGCGATTACGCGGCGGCTGAAAAGGCTGGCGCCAAGTTCATCGTCTCGCCCGGCATCAACGGCGATATCCTCGACGCCGCCGATGACAGCGAAGTGCCGCTTCTGCCCGGCACGGCGACGGCCAGCGAAGTGCTGTCGCTGCGCGAGGAAGGCTACCGCGTGATGAAATTCTTCCCCGCCGAACAGGCTGGCGGCGCGCCTTACCTCAAGGCGCTTTCCTCCCCGCTCGCCGACATCAAGTTCTGCCCGACCGGCGGCGTATCGCTCGCCAATGCGCCGGATTACCTGAAGCTTCCGAACGTCGTCTGCGTCGGCGGCTCCTGGGTTGCGCCGAAGGATCTGGTCGCCAGGGGTGACTGGGCCGGTATCAAGAAACTCGCCGAGGATGCCTGCGCGACCCTCGGCAAATACTGATCAAGCAACGGACAAGGCGCCCGGCCGGAAGGCCCGGGCGCTTTTTTTCACATTCGAAGCCTTGCGGTTTTGCCCGCTTCTCGAGGGAGGCCGTCATGTCCGATCTTTCCGGTTTTGTCCCGCGGCTGAGGCCGCAGCCCGTTCATCAGCGCGGCCTTTACGTCACGGTCGAACCCTATGACGAGGGCGAGCACGGCGCGGCGCTCTGGCAGGCGCTTGGCGGTTCCGCAGACGCCGTCAATGTCCTCCTGCGCTTCTTCCCCCAGCCCGATTTTTCCGGCCCTGCCGATTTCTATGCGTGGCTCGACCAGCAGAACGCCTCGGGCAACTGGGTGACGCGCGTCTTTCGCAGGGCGGGTGACGGGGCGGTCGTCGGCATGGCGAGCTATATGCGCATCGACGAGGCGAATGGTGCGATCGAGATCGGCTCGGTCGCCCACGGCCCCGCCATGCAACGCTCGCCGATTGCGACAGAGGTGCAGTATCTGATGGCGCGCCACGTTTTCGACGATCTCGGTTACCGGCGTTATGAGTGGAAATGCAACAGCGAGCATGTCGTCAGCCGGGCGGCGGCGGACCGGCTCGGCTTCACCTTCGAGGGCATTTTCCGCAACCACATGGTGGCCAAGGGCAAGAACCGCGATACCGCCTGGTTTTCGATGATCGACAGCGAATGGCCGGCGATCAGGGCGGCCTTCGAGGCCTGGCTCGCGCCTTCGAATTTTGATGCGGAGGGCCGCCAAGTGCGGGATCTCAAATCCATCAGGGAGGCAAGCAGACCATGAGCGAGCAGACCAGTCGTTCGACCATCATTGCGGCGGCGATCATCTTCGGCGGACTTCTGATCGGCGGCTATTTTCTGCCGGACATCATCAACTATGTCGCGCTGTTTTCGCCATGGCTTGCGATCGGCGTCGGCATAATGTTCGTTCTGGCTGTCTTTGTCATTTTCTGGCTGAGAGGCCGTTACCAGCGCCGCCATGGACGCTGACCGCAGATTTTCCGGCAGGAGCCTATGACAATGACCGAGATCACACCCGCCTGGGCCAGGGCGCAGATGCCGCGCGTTGTCCGCGCCGTTTCCCACCTGCCGGACATGTCCGGCGTCAGGCTTGCCATGAGCATGCATCTCGACATGAAGATGCTGCCGCTGGTGGAAGGGCTTGCCGGGCGCGGCGCGGCGCTCTTCATCACCACCTGCAATCCGGCGACAGTGCGCAACGAGGTGGTCGACGCGATGCGGGCGGCGGGCGCCCGGGTCGATGCCTTCAAGGACATGCCGGAGGACGACTGGCAGCGGGCGATCGAGAATGGTCTCGACTGGGCGCCGACGCATCTCTGCGAGATGGGTTCGGACTATACCCATTTTCTTCTGTCGCGCGGTCTGGAATGGCCCGATGTGAAGGCAGGGCTGGAGGCGACGGGCTCCGGCATCAGCCGGCTTCAGGGCGCGCTTCCGCCCTGGCCGATCTTCAACTGGGACGATCTGCCGGTGAAGGAGGGCCTTCACAATCGCCACATGGTGGGGCTCACCACCTGGAACGCATTCTTCACCCGCACGCTTTTGAGCCTGCATGAAAAGAATGTGCTGGTCGTCGGCTACGGCTCGGTCGGCCAGGGGCTTGCGGCCAGCGCCCGCGCTTTCGGCGGCACGGTGATGGTGGCCGAGATCGACCCCGCCCGTCTTCTGCAGGCGCGCTATGACGGCTGGCGGACCGGCAGCGTCGCCGAACTCGCGCCCGAGGCCGATGTCATCGTCACGGGCACCGGCGGCCATCACGTCCTGCCCTTCGAGATCATCGAGCAACTGAAAGACGGCTGTTTCCTGCTGAACTCCGGCCACCGCATAGACGAGATCGAGTTGTCGCCGCTTCTGGCGCGCCCGAGCGAACAGGCGCTGCCCGCCGTCACCACCCACAGGCTTTCATCCGGCAACCGCGTTCATCTCTTCGTCGGCGGCGCCATGGCCAATCTGACGGGCGGGGAGGGCGACAGCCTCAACGCCTTCGACATGACGCTCGCGGTGATGGCCGAGGGCATCGGCCACATCGTCGGTGCGGGCGAGGCGGCCCGGCAGGGCGTTCATCTCCTGCCGCGCGCCGTCTGGGAGCGCGCCTGCCCCGATCCGGTCTGAAGCCTCTTTCGAAACCGTGTGACCGGAATTTCGCGGTCGCGGTCGCGCGTGAGCCGCCTTTGCCGGAAATTGAGCCATGGTTAATCCCTGAAGGGGTTGATATCGGGGGCGGCAGACCGCAAATCCCTCGCGTATGGCCACATCCCCTTGAGACGCGTCGAAGACGGGCGCCACGGCGTCGGCCGAAAGATGGTATCTGGTGACGGAGAACAATGCTGAGGGCCGCCAAATAGGCGCGTAAATGCTGTCATAAGCTTCAGCGAGCGCCTTGCAGAGCTATTTGGCGCTCATTATATAGCGCTCACAACGGCGTTATCGCCGCCAAAATCAAATCAAGACCATAGCTCAAGGGGCCGTCACAGAATGCCTGAAGGGTTCGGATGGCCTGCTTAAAAGGAGACACGCGAAAATGGCTAAAGTAATCGGTATCGACCTCGGAACGACGAATTCCTGCATCGCCATCATGGATGGCAAGGATGCCAAGGTCATCGAAAACGCCGAAGGCGCCCGCACCACCCCTTCCATGGTGGCCTTCACCGATGACGGTGAACGCCTCGTCGGCCAGCCGGCCAAGCGTCAGGCCGTGACCAATCCCACCAATACCCTCTTCGCCGTCAAGCGCCTGATCGGCCGCCGCTACGAAGACCCGACCGTGACCAAGGACAAGGGCCTGGTGCCCTACGGCATCGTCAAGGGCGACAATGGCGACGCCTGGGTCGAGGCTGCCGGCAAGTCCTATTCGCCCTCGCAGATCTCCGCGATGGTCCTGCAGAAGATGAAGGAAACCGCCGAAAGCTATCTCGGCGAAAAGGTCGAGCAGGCCGTCATCACGGTTCCGGCCTACTTCAACGACGCCCAGCGTCAGGCCACCAAGGACGCCGGCAAGATCGCGGGCCTTGAAGTGCTGCGCATCATCAATGAGCCGACGGCTGCCGCTCTCGCCTATGGCCTCGACAAGAACGAAGGCAAGACCATTGCCGTCTATGACCTTGGCGGCGGCACCTTCGACGTCTCGATCCTCGAAATCGGCGACGGCGTCTTCGAAGTGAAGTCGACGAACGGCGACACCTTCCTTGGCGGTGAAGATTTCGACATGCGTCTCGTCGAATACCTCGCCGACGAGTTCAAAAAGGAAAACGGCATCGACCTGCGCGCCGACAAGCTTGCCCTGCAGCGCCTGAAGGAAGCCGCCGAAAAGGCCAAGATCGAGCTGTCGTCCTCGTCGCAGACCGAAATCAACCTGCCGTTCATCACGGCCGACGCGACCGGTCCGAAGCACCTGACGCTGAAGCTGACCCGCGCCAAGTTCGAAAGCCTGGTCGACGATCTCGTCAAGCGCACGGTCGGCCCCTGCAAGGCGGCGCTGAAGGATGCCGGCGTTTCTGCCAGCGAGATCGACGAGGTCGTGCTCGTCGGCGGCATGAGCCGCATGCCCAAGGTTCAGGAAACCGTCAAGCAGCTGTTCGGCAAGGACCCGCACAAGGGCGTCAACCCGGATGAAGTCGTGGCCCTTGGCGCTGCCATCCAGGGCGGCGTGCTGCAGGGCGACGTCAAGGATGTTCTGCTGCTCGACGTGACGCCGCTGTCGCTCGGCATCGAAACGCTCGGCGGCGTGTTCACCCGTCTGATCGACCGCAACACCACGATCCCGACGAAGAAGAGCCAGACCTTCTCGACGGCCGAGGACAATCAGTCCGCCGTGACCATCCGGGTCTTCCAGGGCGAGCGTGAAATGGCGGCCGACAACAAGATGCTCGGCCAGTTCGACCTCGTCGGCATTCCGCCGGCCCCGCGCGGCGTGCCGCAGATCGAAGTCACCTTCGACATCGACGCCAACGGCATCGTCAACGTCTCGGCCAAGGATAAGGGCACCGGCAAGGAGCACCAGATCCGCATCCAGGCGTCCGGCGGTCTTTCCGACAGCGACATCGAGCAGATGGTCAAGGATGCCGAAAGCCACGCCGAGGAAGACAAGAAGCGTCGCGCCGCGGTCGAAGCGAAGAACCAGGCCGAAAGCCTGATCCACTCGACCGAGAAGTCGATCGAGGAGCATGGCGAGAAGGTGTCCGAGGAAGACCGCAACGCCATCAAGACGGCGATCGAGGAACTGAAGACGGCGGTCGGCGCCGAGGAGCCGGATGGCGATGACATCCAGGCCAAGACGCAGACGCTGATGGAAGTGTCGATGAAGCTTGGCCAGGCCGTTTACGAGGCCCAGCAGGCGGATGAGAACGCGGCTGCCTCCGCGGACGCCGCCAAGGACGCCGAAAGCGACGTTGTTGATGCCGACTTCGAAGATGTCAGCGATGACGACGACAAGAAGAAATCGGCTTGATCTGAGCGTCGCTCCCGATCATTCCTGAAACCAAACATCCGGCCGTCGCTTCGGCGGCCGGAAAACTCTGTTCAAGAGGTTGGCAGACTCCATGGCAAAAGCGGACTATTACGAGACACTCGGCGTCAGCCGTTCGGTTGACGAAAAGGAGCTCAAGAGCGCCTTCCGCAAACTTGCGATGAAGTACCATCCGGACCGCAACCCGGATAACAGCGAAGCCGAGAAGAAGTTCAAGGAAATCAACGAGGCCTATGAAACGCTGAAGGACCCGCAGAAGCGTGCGGCCTATGACCGTTTCGGCCATGCCGCCTTCGAGAATGGCGGACCGGGCGCCGGCGGCTTCGGCGCAGCCGGCGGTTTCGGCGGCGCAGGCGGCTTCTCCGATATCTTCGAGGATATTTTTGGCGAAATGATGGGCGGCGCCCGCGGACGTCGCTCTTCCGGTGGACGCGAGCGCGGGGCGGACCTGCGCTACAATATGGAGATCACGCTCGAGGAGAGCTTCGAGGGCAAGACGGCGCAGATCAGGGTTCCGACCTCCGTGGTCTGCGACGAATGCACGGGGTCCGGCGCCAAGCCCGGCTCCACGCCGACCACCTGTTCCACCTGTCACGGCTCCGGTCGGGTCCGGGCGGCACAAGGGTTCTTCTCCGTGGAACGCACCTGTCCGACCTGTCACGGCCGCGGCGAGACGATTTCCGATCCCTGTCCGAAATGCCGCGGCGAAGGCCGCACGGTCGAGGAGCGCTCGCTTTCGGTCAATATTCCCGCCGGCATCGAGGACGGCACCCGCATCCGCCTTCAGGGCGAGGGCGAGGCCGGGCTTCGCGGCGGTCCTTCCGGCGACCTCTACATCTTCCTCTCGGTCAAGCCGCACCCCTTCTTCCAGCGCGACGGCGCGGACCTGCATTGCGTCGTGCCGATCTCCATGACCCAGGCGGCGCTTGGCGGCAAGTTCGAGGTGACCACGCTGGATGGCACCAAGTCGCGCGTTTCGGTTCCCGAGGGCACACAGACCGGCAAGCAGTTTCGCCTGAAGGGCAAGGGCATGCCGGTGCTCCGCTCCTCGCACAAGGGCGACCTCTACATTCAGGTCCGCGTTGAAACCCCACAGAAGCTCACCCGCCGCCAGCGCGAACTGCTGCAGGAATTCGACGAACTCTCCTCCAACGAGAACAACCCGGAATCCAACGGCTTCTTCGCCCGGATGAAGGAGTTTTTCGGGACGGAGTGAGTTTCTTCGTGCAGCTTAGAGCGCCGTGCATCCATTCGGATGCACAAAGGACGCTCTAACCTATTGAATCTACGCATCGTTCTTTCCGAAAATCGATTCCGATTTTCGGAAAGAACGATGCGCTAGAGATTGGAGGCGTCGGGATATGCCCGACGCCTTTCTTGTTTGTTGATCCCGCCGCCCGATCCGCTACGCCGGGATGACGGAGGACCAAGGCAGACCGTGGATCCGGCCTTTCACCGGCTGCGCTTTTGTCCCATAAGGGGCGAACCGACAAGAACAGAAACCGCCATGCTGCCTTCCATCTTCCTCACCGCGCTGAAACTGACCGATTTCCGCAACTATCCGCAGGCCGGGCTTGCGCTGGACGGGCGGCATGTGGTGCTGACGGGTGAGAACGGTTCGGGCAAGACCAATCTTCTGGAGGCTGTCTCCTTTCTCTCGCCCGGACGCGGCATGCGGCGGGCGTCCTATGCGCAGGTGGTGCGCAAGGGCGCGCCGGCCGGTTTCACCGTGTTTTCCGAGCTTGAGGGCATGGAAGGCAGCGTCGCCATCGGCACGGGCACGGATGGCGCGGAGGGGACGGGGCGCAGGGTCCGCATCAACGGCACCCAGGCGGCGTCCGGAGACGAACTCCTTGATCATGTCCGGGTGATCTGGCTGACGCCGGCCATGGACGGGCTTTTCACCGGACCGGCGGGCGATCGCCGGCGGTTTCTCGACCGGATGGTGCTGTCGATCGATCCCGCCCATGGCCGCCGCGTTGCCGATTTCGAGCGGGCCATGCGCTCGCGCAACCGGCTTTTGTCCGAGCGGCGGACGGAGCCTGCCTGGCTTTCCGGGCTTGAGGAACAGATGGCGGGGCTTGGCGTCGCCATGGCGCTGGCGCGGCGTGAACTGCTGTCGCTCCTGACCGGGTTGATCGCCGAAAGCGAGGCGGGTTCTCCCTTCCCTGCGCCCGAGATCGCGCTTGCCGGCTTCTTCGCCGACGCGGCGGATGCACCGGCAATCGATCTTGAGGATCGCTATCGGGCCGTGCTGGAGGAGGAACGCTTTCGCGATGCGGCCGCCGGACGCACGCTGGAAGGTCCGCACCGCAGCGAAATGGCGGTGCGCCATGCGCAGAAGGAGATGGACGCCGCCCTTTGCTCGACGGGCGAGCAGAAGGCGCTGCTGCTCGGCCTTGTGCTGGCGCATGCGCGGCTGACGCGCCGCATCAGCGGCCATCCGCCGGTGATGCTGTTTGACGAGGTGGCCGCCCATCTGGATGAGGGGCGGCGCGCTGCCCTTTTCGCCCGCATTGCCGAAATCGGCGGCCAGGCCTTCATGACCGGAACTGACCGCTCGCTGTTTGAGGCGCTCGGCGATGACGGTCAGTTCTTCACTGTGTCTGACGGCAAAATTCGCGCCGACTGAGATGCGCCTCAGTAATGCGGCGGCTTGGTGACGGCGGGCCGTTCGCCGGCGCTTTCCTCAAGCTCGAGAAAGCGGTCGGTCAGAAGTTCGAACTTTTTCTCGAGACTCTCGATCTTCTTCCACTGTTGAGCCACCTGATCGGATAGCTCGTCAATGGTCTTGGTCTGGTAGGCGACGGTTTCTTCAAGACGGACAATGCGCTCTTCAGTCATATCAGCCTCCATGTTTTCCTGGGATGGGTCGGCGTATCATCCGCGAGGTAGGAATGTTTGCCGCCCCTGTCAACAAAGCAAAGGCGGCTCCATGCGGAACCGCCTTTGGTCATGCGGATGATCCGCAAGCGATCAGAAATCCCAGTCGTCATCCTCGGTGGCGACCGCCTTGCCGATGACATAGGACGAGCCGGAGCCGGAGAAGAAGTCGTGGTTCTCGTCGGCGTTCGGCGACAGCGCCGACAGGATTGCCGGATTGACCTTGCAGGCTTCCGCCGGGAACAGCGCCTCGTATCCGAGATTCATCAGCGCCTTGTTGGCGTTGTAATGCAGGAAGGCCTTCACGTCCTCGGTCAGGCCGACGCTGTCATAAAGCGCCTCGGTATATTTCGATTCGATCTCGTAAAGCTCGAACAGAAGGCCGAAGGCAAAATCCTTGATCGCCTGACGCTCGTCCTCGGAGACCTTCTTCAGGCCCTGCTGGAACTTGTAGCCGATATAATAGCCGTGAACCGCCTCGTCGCGAATGATCAGCCGGATCAAATCGGCGGTGTTGGTCAGCTTGGCGCGGCTCGACCAGTACATCGGCAGATAGAAGCCCGAATAGAACTGGAAGCTCTCGAGGAAGACGCTGGCGATCTTTTTGCGCAGCGGGTCGGTCGCGCGGTATTCGTGCAGGATCAGACGCGACTTCTCCTGGAGAAACGCATTTTCCTCCGACCAGCGATAGGCGTCGTCGACCTCGGCCATCGAGCACAGCGTCGAGAAGATCGACGAATAGGAGCGCGCGTGCACGGCTTCCATGAACGAGATGTTCGACAGAACCGCCTCTTCATGCGGCGTTACCGCATCCGGCATCAGGCTGATGGAGCCGATTGTGTTCTGTATGGTGTCGAGCAGCGTCAGGCCGGTGAAGACGCGGATCGTCAACTGCTGCTCGTTCTCCTTCAGCGTCGACCATGACGGAATATCGTTCGACAGCGGCACCTTCTCCGGCAGCCAGAAATTGCCCGTCAGACGGTTCCAGACTTCGAGATCCTTCTCGTCGGCAACGCGGTTCCAGTTGACGGCGCGCGGCACGGCGATGGCGGGTTTGGTCTGCATGTTCATGGTTTTCTTGCCCTTCATCACAGGCTGCAGGAGACGCAGCCTTCGACCTCGGTGCCCGAGAGCGCCATCTGCCGAAGACGGATGTAATAGATGGTCTTGATGCCCTTCTTCCAGGCGTAGATCTGCGCCTTGTTGACATCGCGGGTGGTCGCCGTGTCGCGGAAGAACAACGTCAGCGACAGGCCCTGGTCGACATGCTGGGTGGCAGCCGCATAGGTGTCGATGATCTTTTCCGGTCCGATCTCGTAGGCGTCCTGGTAATATTCGAGATTGTCGTTCGACATGAACGGCGCCGGGTAATAGACGCGGCCGATCTTGCCTTCCTTGCGGATCTCGATCTTGGACACGATCGGGTGGATCGAGGCCGTGGCATTGTTGATGTAGGAGATCGATCCGGTCGGCGGCACGGCCTGCAGGTTGCGGTTATAGAGCCCGCCCTTCATCACCGCGTCCTTCAGCGCCAGCCAGTCTTCCTGCGTCGGCAGGTCGATGCCGGCCTTTTCGAACAGGTCGCGCACGCGCTCGGTCGCCGGCGCCCATTCCTTCTCGGTATATTTGTCGAAATATTCACCGCTGGCATATTTCGAGTTCTCGAAGCCGGCAAAGGAGACGCCGCGTTCGACGGCGATCCGGTTCGAGGCCTTCAGCGCGTTATAGGTCACGGCGTAGAAATACATATTGGTGAAATCGACGCCTTCCTCCGAGCCGTAGAAGATGCGCTCGCGGGCGAGATAGCCGTGCAGGTTCATCTGGCCAAGCCCGATGGCGTGGCTCTCGTCATTGCCCTTTTCGACCGACGGCACGGAGGAGATGTGGCTCATGTCGGACACGGCCGTCAGCGCGCGGATCGCGGTATCGACAGTGCGGCCGAAATCCTCCGAATCCATCGCCATGGCGATGTTCATCGAGCCGAGATTGCAGGAAATGTCCTTGCCCATATGCTTGTAGGACAGGTCCTCGTTGAATTCGCTGGCTTCCGAAACCTGCAGGATTTCCGAGCAGAGATTGCTCATGGAAATCCGGCCTTCGACCGGATTGGCGCGGTTGGCGGTATCCTCGAACAGGATATAGGGATAGCCGCTCTCGAACTGCAGTTCGGCCAGCGTCTGGAAGAAGGCGCGGGCATTGATCTTCTTCTTGCGGATTTCCGGGTTGTCGACCATCTCGCGATAGTGCTTGGAAATCTCCACCTCGGTCATCGCCTTGCCGTAGACGCGTTCGACGTCATAGGGCGAAAACAGGTACATGTCCTCATTGTTGCGGGCGAGCTCGAAGGTGATGTCCGGGATCACCACGCCGAGCGACAGCGTCTTGATGCGGATCTTTTCATCCGCATTCTCGCGCTTGGTGTCGAGGAAGCGCATGATGTCCGGGTGGTGGGCGTTGAGATAGACCGCGCCAGCGCCCTGGCGCGCGCCAAGCTGGTTGGCGTAGGAGAAGGAGTCCTCGAGCAGCTTCATCACCGGGATGACGCCGGAGGACTGGTTCTCGATCTTCTTGATCGGCGCGCCGTGCTCGCGAATATTGGTGAGCGAAAGCGCCACGCCGCCGCCGCGCTTGGAAAGCTGCAGCGCCGAATTGATCGAGCGGCCGATACTCTCCATATTGTCTTCAACGCGCAGAAGGAAGCAGGACACAAGCTCGCCGCGGCTCTTCTTGCCGGCGTTGAGGAAGGTCGGCGTCGCCGGCTGGAAGCGGCCGGCGATGATTTCATCGACCAGTGCGGTCGCAAGCTGCTCGTCGCCCTTGGCCAGCGCCAGCGCCACCATGCAGACGCGGTCCTCATAGCGCTCCAGATAGCGTTTGCCGTCAAACGTCTTCAGCGTATAGGCGGTATAATATTTGAAGGCGCCGAGGAAGGTCTGGAAGCGGAACTTCTTGTCGAAGGCATGGTCCCACAGGTCGCGCACGAAGTTGAAGGAATACTGATCCAGCACTTCCTGCTCGTAATAGCCTTCATCGACCAGATAATCGAGCTTTTCCCGGAGGTTATGGAAAAACACGGTGTTCTGGTTCACATGCTGCAGAAAATACTGCTTGGCCGCCATCCGGTCCTTGTCGAACTGGATGTGCCCGTTCTCGTCATAGAGATTGAGCATCGCGTTCAGCGCGTGATAGTCGAGCGCCGCCGCCTTGGTCTTGGCGGAGGCCTTTTCAGAGCCCTTGTCGGCGCTTTTCTCCATGCCCGTTTCCTGAACGGTTTCGTCCTCGGCGCTTGTGGCCACCCTCAGTTCTGCCGTTTCCAAAACTCTTCCAGTCCCTGTCTGACGTTGATGACATCCTCTTCCGTCCCGAGCAGTTCGAAACGATAGAGGTACGGTACCTTGCATTTCGCGGAGATGATGTCGCCGGCAATGCCGTAGGTCTCTCCGAAATTCGTGTTTCCGGAAGCGATGACGCCGCGGATCAGCGCCCTGTTCTCCGGATTGTTGAGGAAGCGGATGACCGGCTTCGGCACTGCGCCGCGTCCGTCGCCGCCGGCATAGGTCGGCACGACGAGGACATAGGGCGCATCCACCGTTTCCGTATCCCCCTGGGGGCCGAGGCGTCTTGCCTCGAGCCCGGTCTTGGTCACGAAACGGTGCGTATTGCCCGTGGCGCTGGAATAATAGACGAGCATGCCCGTCATCCCTTTCCCTCTTCACCAGCACGGCGCGTCCTTTGACGCGCCGTCTTGTCCTTGCTGCGCCCGCTGCGTTTTCCCGCGCGGGCGCGCTCGCGCGCCGGCCCTCGGGCCGGCATTACACGGTCAGGCGAGGGTGCCGATCATGTCCGGGCGGAAGCCGGACCAGTGCTGTTCGCCGGCAACGACGACGGGCACCTGGCGATAGCCCATGCCGACGACATGGTCATAGGCTTCGTTGTCCACCGACACGTCGACGACTTCATAGTCGAGGCCCTTGCGCTCGAGCGCGCGGGTCGTCGCATTGCACTGCACGCAAGCCGGTTTGGAGTAGACAGTGATCTTCATCGTTATCCTCGCATAATCATTGTTTTTCAAAAGCGCCGATCATATCGCCGGCGCTTTCCCGCGCATCTTGCGGAGCCGGCCATGTTGATCATCAACAGGATCGGCTCCGGACCGGACCGTTGCCGGCCGAAAGCCGGGGAAGGCGCGGCGGTTGCAAGTCGTCACCGCCACTCTCTCTCAACAGTCTCCTCGAACGCATTGACCGGACTGGCGTTTTCATGCCTCAGAAGTCGGCACGGCGCGCGCTGTCCACGGGGAACATCACTTCGACACATGCTTATGAGGACTCAAAACCTTGAAGACCGGACGCCGCTGACGCATCAGCTTGATTCGATAGAATCACCATAACACAATATCTGCGAACTGAAATGCCCGAACTCACCATATATAGTGTTTCGCACGCATGAATTCCATATTCACAGTTAACACAATATGACAGGGGGAATGATACAGGAAGTGTCTGCGGCCCCGTAGGCCGGGGCGCGCGGGCCGGACGAATCGCATTCGCCGAAATGTCGATATGGCGAAAGATGACTGCTCGCCACCCTCATCGGCTACCAACCTGTGGTAGAACCCGCACGCGGGCGCGATTTCTTCATCGCTTTCCACAGGCGGAAAAAGGTGACGGCCAAGCTCGGCCCTATCCGCAGTGCCGCCGAAGCGCGCGCTGCCGCGGAAAGGCCTATTCCCCGTCTTCTTCCGGCGGCGGCCGCGTGCCCCATACGCCTTCATAGCGCAGCACCAGCGCATAAAGGGCAAGCGTGCCGAGCGCCATGGCGAACCAGGTCAGCGCGTAGCTCAGATGTGCGTTGCGGAACTTCACCACTGTCAGCCCACCGATCGGATAGCCGCCCGGATTGACGGTGCTGTCGGCATCGATGAAATAGGGGGCAAAGGGTCTCAGCCCCTTGGTTGCCATGATCGAGGCCACGTCGCGACGGTACCAGTTCCCGTTCTCCGGATCGTTGGCGCGCGAGAACAGCCAGCCCTTGTCCTCCGACATGCGCAGGAGGCCGGATATGGTCACTTCGCCTTCCGGCGCCGAGCGGGTCGAGCGCGCGCGCTTTTCCTCCGGCACGAAGCCGCGATTGATCAGCACATAGCTGCCGTCCGGACGCAAAAGCGGCGTCATCACGAAGTAGCCGGGCCCGAGTTCGGTCGGGTAGTAGATCTGCACTTCCTGACTGTTGATGAGCTTGCCGGTGACGGTCACGTGGCGGTAGGCATCTTTCGCGCGCGTGATCTCAGGCCAGTCGGCGGGGCCCGGCGCCGGCACGGCCGGGGCTTCCACCCGCGCCTCGACGGCAGCGATCAGGTCAAGCTTCCATTGCAGGCGATAGACCTGCCAGATGCCGAGCGCCGCGAAGCCGGCGAAGATCACGGCCGCGACGGCGGTGATGGCGATCAGACGTTTTCTGGAGGAGGCGACCATGGCGAATTTCCTTCCCGACCGCCGGAATGCAGCGGCCTGTCGCGGGTTCTAGAGCGGTTCCGCCATTCTTGGAAACGCGCAACCGCTCCATCTATTTGTTTTGACGCATTTTCGCGGACGTCAGATGTTTCCATCTGACTGCGAAATGCTCTAGCGCATCGGCCCGAGAATCGGAATCGATTTCCGGAAAGCCCGACGCGCCGTCAACGGCTCTTGAAACAAAAACGCCTCCCCGCGGGAGCCGAGGGGAGGCGGAAGACGCGGCAGGGCAAAGGCTTACTGCTGGCCCTGGACGATGATGTTGCCGGTGACGCCGGCATCGCGCAGCTGCTGGGCAATCTCGGGCGTGGCGCAGACGATCGTGCCGTCATCGAGATAGGTGTAGCCGCTTTCCGGAAGGGGCATCATGTATTTGTTCATGTTGTGCATGACCCAGAGCGAGCCGGCGAGCACGATCAAGAGCAGGATCAGGGCCAGAAGCGAGGATGCCATGGTCCAGCCTTCTTCCTGGTGGCTGCTCAGGAGCAGGAAATATTTCAGATGCACCAGGATCTGCGCCGCGGCGCAGATCATGACCACGGCAATCAGGAAACCCTTGCTGGAGATCGCGTCGGCCATCACCAGTCCGAAGGGAATGATGGTGAGGAGGGCCGCCAGGATAAAGCCGGTCATCAGCGACTTGAAGCTGCCGTGACCATGGCTTTCGTGGGATGCATGTTCGTTGGCTGAACTCATAGAACCACTCCCGTAAGATAGACAAGCGAGAACACGCCGATCCAGACCAGATCGAGGAAGTGCCAGAACATCGACAACGTCGCCGTGCGCCGGCGCGTCGCTTCGGTGAGGCCCTTGCGCGACAACTGGAACAGAAGAACGATCAGCCAGATCGTGCCGAAGGTGACGTGCAGGCCGTGCGTGCCGACCAGGGTGAAATAGGCCGAAAGGAAGGCCGAACGGTCCGGCGTGGCGCCGAGTTCGATGAAGTGATGGAATTCATAGATCTCCATCGCCAGGAAGCCGACGGCGAAAAGGCCGGCGACGATCAGCCACTTCATCAGGCCTGCCTTGTCGCCCTTGTCCATCCGCAGCATGCCCATGCCGAAGGTGACCGAGGAGAACAGCAGAAGCGCCGTCTCGATAAGGGCGAAGTCGAGCTCGAACAGGTCGGCCGGCGAGGGGCCGCCCGCATAGGAGCGGCCCAGAACGGCATAGGTTGCAAAGAGCGTGCCGAAGATCAGGCAGTCGCTCATGAGGTAGATCCAGAAGCCGAGCTGCGTCGGGCTGCTGTGATGGGCGTGTTCGTCGTGATGCGTATCGCCCGTCTGATCAGCGATCGTCATGCATAAGCCTCCTTGGCCTTTTCCTGGTCACGGGCGACCTCTTCGGCAGGAATGTAGTAGTCGCGGTCGAAATCGAAGGTGTGGTAGATGATCGTGCCGATGGCCGCGAGGAAGCTGACGATCGCCAGCCACCAGATGTGCCAGACAAGGGCGAAGCCGAGCGCGAGCGCGAAGAAGGCGGGGACGATGCCGGCCCAGGTGTTCTTCGGCATGTGGATCGGCTGGTAGTCCGTCGACCACTTGAAGCCCTGCTTCTTCATCTGCCACCAGGCGTCGCGGCCGGTCACGACGATATCCTGCGGGAAGTTGTAGGCCGGGACCGGCGAGAGGGTGGCCCATTCCAGCGTGCGGCCGTTCCACGGATCGGGACCGCATTTCAGCTTCTCACGGTTCCTGATCGAGACCACGAGCTGGATAACGGTGCAGGCGATGCCGGCGCCGATGGTCAGCATGCCGATGCAGGCAATGACGAAGTAGATCTGCCAGCCGACATCGGTATAGCTCTGCAGCCGGCGGGTCACGCCCATCAGGCCGAGGATGTAAAGCGGCATGAAGGCGATGTAGAAGCCGATGCACCAGAACCAGAAGGAGCGGCGGCCCCATTTGTCATCGAGCTTGAAGCCGAAGACCTTGGGCCACCAGTACTGGTATCCCGCCATCAGCCCAAAGACCACGCCGCCGATGATGACGTTGTGGAAATGGGCGATCAGGAACAGCGAGTTATGCAGCTGGAAGTCCGCCGGGGGCACGGCGAGCATGACGCCGGTCATGCCGCCGATGGTGAAGGTGATCAGGAAGCCGACCGTCCAGTACATCGGCGTCTCGAACCGGATGCGCCCGCGATACATGGTGAACAGCCAGTTGAAGATCTTCGCGCCCGTCGGCACGGCGATGATCATCGTGGCAATGCCGAAGAAGGTGTTGACGCTGGCGCCCGAACCCATGGTGAAGAAGTGGTGCAGCCAGACGACGAAGGACAGCACCAGAATGCAGGAGGTCGCATAGACCATCGACCGATAACCGAAGAGCGGCTTGCCGGAGAAGGTGGCGACCACTTCGGAGAAGATGCCGAAGCACGGCAGGATCAGGATATAGACTTCCGGGTGGCCCCAGATCCAGATCAGGTTCACATAGAGCATGGGGTTGCCGCCCATGTCGTTGGTGAAGAAGTGCATGCCGAGATAGCGGTCGAGCGCCAGCATGGCGAGCGTTGCCGTCAGCACCGGGAAGGCGGCGACGATCAGCACGTTGGCGGCAAGCGTCGTCCAGGTGAAGACCGGCATGCGCATCATGGTCATGCCCGGCGCGCGCATCTTCAGGATCGTGGCGATCATGTTGACGCCGGACAGCGTCGTGCCTATGCCGGCGATCTGTAGAGACCATATGTAATAATCGACCCCCACATCGGGCGAGTATGCGATCCCCGAAAGCGGCGGCATGGCAAGCCAGCCGGTGCGGCCGAGCAGGCCGATGAACAGCGACACGTTGAGCAGGATCGCGCCGGCCACCGTCATCCAGAAGGAGAAATTGTTGAGCCAGGGGAAGGCGACGTCGCGCGCGCCGATCTGCAGGGGCATGGCGATATTCATCACCCCGACCAGGAAGGCCATGGCGAAGAAGAAGATCATGACCGTGCCGTGGGCGGTGAAGATCTGGTCGAAATGGTGCGGCGGCAGATAGCCCTGCGCGCCGCCTGCGGCGATCGCCTGCTGGGTGCGCATCATGAAGGCGTCGGTGAAGCCGCGGAACAGCATCACCAGCGCCAGCACGATATACATCACGCCGATCTTCTTGTGGTCGACCGAGGTGAACCACTCGTTCCACAGATAGGCCCATTTGCGGTGATAGGTGATCAGGCCGAAAACGGTCAGCGCCGCGATCACGACGGCAGCGAAGGTGACGTCGAGAATGAGAACGTCATAGGGAATGTCATCCCAGCTGAGCTTACCGAATATGATGTTCCAGAATTCAGATCTCATTAGTGCCTCACGGGTTCAGAAGCGTTCGACGCGCTGTCGTCGCCGGGAATATGGGTCACGGTCTGGTTCGGATTCTTGATATTGACCGGACCGCGTCGCGGCTCATCGGGATTGGCGTGGAGCACACCGTCGAATTGATGCTGGTCGAAGCCCTCGCCGGGCGGGAACTCGTCGTAAAGATAGCTGTCCTTGGTCTTCACGCCCTGAAGGCCGCCACCGCCCATCATGTCCTGCATCATCATTTCGCCGACGCAGACCTTGCCCGGCTCGACGCAGAGCCCGACGATCCTGTCGAAGAGGTTGTCGGCAACGCCGTTGTAGTAGGAGACGCTATCGGCGACCGTCGGCTTGGCGAGCTGGAGATAGGTCTCGTCGCTCATCGTGTTGGAAGAAGCCTTGACCGTGTTGACCCAGCTGGAGAACTCGTCCTCGGAAACGGCGAAGGTCTCGAAATCCATATGGGCGTAGCCAGGGCCGGAATAGTTGGCGGAGCGGCCGTAGTACTGGCCGGCCTCTTCGGCGACCAGATGCAGCTTCGTCTCCATGCCGGCCATGGTGTAGATCATGCCGGCAAGGGCGGGCACGGCAAAGGTGTTCATGACCGAGCTCGAGGTGAGCTTCAGGTTGACCGGACGGTCCGTCGGGATCACCAACTGGTTGACCACGGCCATGTCCTGTTCGGGGTAGATGAACAGCCATTTCCAGTCGAGCGAGACGACGTCGATCTCCAGGGGCTCGCCGGCGATATGGTCGAGCGGCTTGTAGGGGTCGAGCCTGTGGGTGTAGATCCAGGTCATCGCGCCGAGCGCGATGATGATCATGACCGGCACGCCCCAGATGAACGCCTCGAACAGCGAGGAATGTTCGAATTCCGGGTCGTAGTCATCGGTGGTCTTGCGGCCGTCGCGGTAGCGCCAGGGGATGTAGACCGCGAGCACCAGCACCGGAACGATGATGACGAGCATCAGCACCGTCGATGCGATCAGGAGGTCGCGCTCCTGGTTGGCGACCCAGCCGGCCGGGTCGAGAAGAATGAGCTGACAGCCCGACAAGAGAAGCGCAAGCGGCAAAAGCAGCGCCGGTTTCAAAAGCTTGTATAGGTTCACAATCGCCTTCATTCTCTAAAATGACGCCGGATTGCGCGGATAATCCGGACTTGATTGTCGATGACATGCCCGCCGGCCCTGGCCCATCGTCCCCGCGGCGACCGAACGCTTAAGTGCAGGCATTTCCTAAAGACAGCCCCCTGTCTTGCCGGACGGCTGCCTCATCATGGCGGTCTCATACGCATATTTAGACCAGAAATGAAACGTGTCCGTCCTGTGGCATTTTGGCACAAGGCCGCATTCGCGTCACCTTGGCGCCATGCTTTTTGCCCGCGATGCGTGAATTATGCCACGAAAATTGGCAATCGGCAGGTTGGAGCAGCGTCTGCGGGGGTGCCGATTGCAGCTTTCATTGATCTGACTCAAGCCCGTCGACTTCCAGAGCTGTGTCAGGCTGCGCTGATATTGCAACGCAAAAGGGGGCTCGTGCGTTATCTCCACACGATGCGTCTCAACGACCTCCGATCCGTTGGACGGCAACGCATTTTCAGGAGTTGCGCAATCGCGTGAAGATATGCGACAATACGCCACATGTGACAAACTGCGCACAACCGTTTCGAGGAGGAGACGAGATGTCAGGCCTGTTTTTCTTTCCCTATGTAACGAGCGCCATCGGCGTGTTGCTCGGGGTTTATCTGACCAATGAACTGCGGGAGTATGACCGTCGGGATTATTTCCTGCGCGCCTGCTTCATCTTCGTGATCAATCTGGTGATTTCCTACCTTCTGGAATACGCCTTCCCGCGCGAGGCCGTCGGCAGCGAGGGCATGGCGCTTTCCACTGCCTATTATATGGGCCTGTCGATCTACGCCGTTGTTCCGGGTCTCGCCTTCGGCCGCTTCACCGCGTTTCGTGCCCGCAATATGGGCCACGACAAGTCGGTCGCCTACTGGAGCGCGATCCCCTTCGTGTTCATCTATTTCATGCTGGTCGCCCACAAGCGCGAGGATCATGCCTCGCCGCGCGCGGCCAGCTGATCATATCACAGACAGTCTTTCGCGGACCGCGTGCCATGAGGCGCGCGGTCTTTTTTTGTCTGAGGCTCGGCACGGGCACAGGCCAAAGCATAAAGCGCGGTCCTGCGGTTGATTTTCCGGCTTCGCCCGCCTTCAATGTCAAAAAAGCGTTCGATTTCGACGGCATGATTGAGCACAATCATATTCAATCGTTTTAGGAACGCGCTATAAGCGAGTGAACCAAGTCTTTTCAGGGAGCCATCGACATGAACGCCCTTATCAATTCCCTCAGGGAAACCGTGACGCGCACCAATGCCGAGGATTTGCGGGCGGCCTTTGCTGCCGATCCGGCCCGCTTTGACCGTTTCAGCCTGCGGTTCGAAGATCTGCTGATGGATTTCTCCAAGACCGCCGTCAATGACGCGGTTGTGGCGGAGCTCGCCAGGCTTGCCGAAGAGAAGGGCGTTGCCGAAAAGCGGGCGGCGATGTTTGCCGGCGAGAAGATCAACCTCACCGAGGACCGCGCCGTCCTGCATACGGCGCTGCGCAACCGCGCCAACACGCCGGTAACGGTCGACGGCGAGGATGTCATGCCCTCGGTCAACGCGGTGCTGGAGGCGATGGGCGCGTTTGCCGACGGCATTCGTTCCGGCTCGATCAAGGGCGCCACGGGCAAGGCCTTCACCGATGTGGTCAATATCGGTATCGGCGGCTCGGATCTCGGCCCGGCCATGACCACGCTGGCGCTCGCGCCCTATCACGACGGACCGCGCCTGCACTATGTTTCCAATATCGACGGCGCCCATATCGCCGATACGATCGCCGGGCTCGATCCGGAAACGACGCTGTTCATCGTCGCCTCCAAGACCTTCACCACGATCGAGACGATGACCAATGCCAGGACGGCGCGCAAGTTCATTGCCGGCGCGCTGGGCGAGGACGCGGTCGGCCACCATTTCTCAGCCGTCTCCACCGCGCTCGACAAGGTCGCCGATTTCGGCATCGACGCCGCGCGCGTCTTCGGATTCTGGGATTGGGTCGGCGGTCGCTACTCGATCTGGTCGGCGATCGGCCTGCCGCTGATGATCGCGATCGGGCCGAAGAATTTCGGCGCCTTCCTCGACGGCGCCCATGCGATGGACAAGCATTTCCAGGGCGCTCCGGTTATGGAGAACCTGCCCTTGATGCTCGGCCTCATCGGCTATTACCAGCGCGTCGTGCTCGGCTATCCCTCGCGCGCCGTCATTCCCTATGACCAGCGCATGTCGCGCTTTGCCGCCTATCTCCAGCAGCTCGACATGGAGAGCAACGGCAAGTCGGTGACCGTAGAGTCTGAGGATGTGACGACGCCGACCGGCCCGATCGTCTGGGGCGAGCCCGGCACCAATGGCCAGCACGCCTTCTTCCAGCTCTTGCACCAGGGCACCAACATCATCCCGATCGAATTCATGATCGCCGCGAACGGCCACGAGGCGGATTTGCGCCACCAGCACCAGCTCTTGATGGCCAATTGCCTTGCGCAGTCGGAAGCGCTGATGAAGGGGCGGACGCTGGATGAAGCGAAGGCCCAGCTTCTCGACAAGGGCATGGATGCCGCGACCGCCGGGAAGATCGCGCCGCACCGCGTCTTTTCCGGTAACCGGCCGTCGATCACCTTCGTCTACGATGCGCTGACGCCCTATGCGCTCGGCCGGATGATCGCGCTTTACGAGCACCGCGTCTTCGTCGAGGGCGTGCTCTTCGGCATCAATTCGTTCGACCAGTGGGGCGTGGAACTCGGCAAGGAACTGGCAACCGGTCTTCTGCCCGTGGTCTCGGGCAGCGAAAGCGCGGAGGGGCACGATTCCTCGACCAGGGGGCTCGTCTCCGCGCTTCTGGCGGCCGCCAGCTGAATTCAACTTGTCAGGCACAAGAAAAGGGCGGCCGCTGTTTGCGGTCGCCCTTTCTGCTTCGCCCAGGAAAACGAGGAAGCGATCAGTTGCTGCTTTCGCGCACCTGATCGACGAAATCGAGCTTGCCGTCTTCGCCGACGCGGAAATAGTTCTGGTAGCGATCGCCGAACTTGCCGGTCGATTCGATGGTGACCGTGCTGCCGACAGGCGCCTTGTTGAAGGTGCCGGTTTCCGGAATGGCCGAAGGCTGGATCGCGAAGGCGGCCGGCGCGGCGGCGAGAACGGAAACGAGGGCGGCGGATGCGAAGATCTTGTTCATGATAGTCTCCTTATTGGAATTTGTGTGGGTTGGCTGATCTGCCCGGATTACGGCGTTTGGAGAAAGAAGGATGATCGTCCTTTGCTCCATGGCCTCCGGGATGTCTGATTAGTTGGTGCGGTACTGATCGACGAACTTGAGTTCGCCGTCTTCGCCGACGCGGAAGTAGTTATCGTAGCGATTGCCGAACTTGCCGGTCGTTTCGATGGTGACCGTGCTGCCGACCGGGGCCTTGGTGACCTTGCCGGTGTCCGGAATGGCCGACGGCTGGATCGCGAAGGCGGCCGGCGCTGTGGCGAGTGCGGAAACGATGGTGACGGATGCAAAAATCTTGTTCATGACAGTCTCCTGACTGAATTTCTCTGATGGGTCGGATGTAGGTTTAATCATTTGATTAACAAGAGGCCGAAAGACGGAAGACGTATTTTTTATCGTGTCCGCCGGGTGTGCTGCCCCTAAAGCTCAGGGGCGCAGGCCTCTTGTTTGTCGAAAAATCAGTTGGCCGAGTCCTGGAACACGAAGTCGAGTTCGCCGTCTTCGCCGACGCGGAAATAGTTCTGGTAACGGTTGCCGAACTTGCCGGTGGATTCGATGGTGACGGTGCTGCCGACGGGGGCCTTGGTGACCTTGCCCGTTTCCGGAATGGCGGAGGGCTGCAGCGCAAAGGCGGCCGGAGCGGCGGCGAGAACGGAAACAAGGGCGGCGGATGCGATAAACCTGGACATGGTGATGAACTCCTGTGTCATCGTTGTTGCGTTCGATGACCGGGAGTTAGGGTTTAATCAATCGATCAACAAGTCGCCGAATACGCACCGCAGCGTTGCTCAAATGTTGACGCTGACAGCCTTGAAAAATCGCCGCCGAAGACGGTCCTGAAAAGGGCGTCGGCGGCGTGGCTCAATATTTTTTAAATAAAAACAATTCTTTAAATAGAAAACGAAGGCGCGTGCGAAAGACGCGGCGCGCATGAAAAACAGAAAAACCCGGCCGCCAGGGCCGGGTCGCGTTTTCCATCTGTCTGACGTTTTTGTGATCAGACGTCGAGTTCCTTGGCGACGCGCGTGCGCAGCTTCCCGAGGTCGGCGGCGAAGTTGCGGATGCCTTCGGCGAGCTTCTCGGTGGCCATGGCGTCCTCGTTCATCATCCAGCGGAAGGTCTGCTCGTCCATCTCCACCTTGGGTTCCGGCTCGAAGGCTTCCGGCGAGAGCTTGCGCTCCAGCTTGCCCTGGTCGGCCTCGAGTTCTTCGAGCAGGTTCGGCGAGATCGTCAGGCGGTCGCAGCCGGCGAGACCCTCGATTTCCCCGGTGTTGCGGAAGGAGGCGCCCATGACCACGGTCTTGATGTCGTTGGACTTATAGTAGTTGTAGATCGAACGCACCGACAGGACGCCAGGATCGGTCTCGGCGGTGTAATCCTCGCCGGTCGCCTTCTTGTACCAGTCAAGGATACGGCCGACGAAGGGCGAGATCAGGAAGGCGCCGGCATCGGCGCAGGCGATCGCCTGGCACTTGGAGAACAGAAGCGTCAGGTTGCAGTCGATGCCTTCCTTCTGCAGCACTTCGCAGGCGCGGATGCCTTCCCAGGTCGAGGCGAGCTTGATCAGGATGCGCTCGCGGCCGATACCGCGTTCCTCGTAAGCCGCGATGATTTCATGCGCCTTCTTGATCGAGCCTTCGGTGTTGAACGACAGGTCGGCGTCCACTTCGGTGGAAACCCGGCCCGGAACCAGATCGACGAGCGCCGCGCCGACATCGATCGCCAGACGGCTGGCAACGGCGTCGACAACAGCATCGCTGTCGCCGGACTGGGACTTGCCCCATTTGATCGCGGCGGCGAACTGCTCGTCGAACATATCGGTCGACAGCGCCTTCAGCACGATGCTGGGGTTGGTCGTGCAATCGACCGGCTTGAGCTTGGCGACGGCCTTGATGTCGCCGGTATCGGCGACGACCGTTGTCATCTCGCGCAATTGGTCAAGTTTGGAAGCCATGATCTTCATCCTTCGTTTTCCGGGTTCGCGGCAGAAAGGCCGGCGAACCGCTCTCGATTTCTTAAGCCGAACAGCATTCGCGCCTTTTCGGCGCCGTCTGCTGCCAAGGCTAACGCGCCGCGGTGATCTTTCAATGACTGTTGGCAAACATCGGCGCCGGACGCAAGCGCCGACATCCGCTGTAATTCGCCCGCGACTATCGCAAGGCGCTGCTTCGCAAGTCAAGGCAAGATATCAATCGATTTAGACAAGGATTTGACCGGTCGCAAACGGCCTCGATAAATTTGTCGGCGCCGGCGCGAGGCATTGCCGAGGGCGGATCAGGCGCGTCCCGCTTCCCAGCCCAGCATGGCGCGCTTGCGCGTCAGGCCCCAGTGATAGCCGGTGAGCGCGCCGGACTTGCCGAGCGCGCGGTGGCAGGGCACGACGAAGGACACCGGATTGCGGCCGATCGCGGCGCCGACCGCGCGCGAGGCCTTCGGGCGACCGATCTCGCAGGCGATCTCGGAATAGGTCTTGGCCCTGCCGAAGGGGATCTTCAGAAGACTTTCCCAGACCTGGACCTGGAAGTCCGTGCCGATGAGCACGACCTTGAGCGGCCGGTCCTCCGCCCATTCGGCCGGATCGAAGATGCGGCGGGCATAGGCCTCGGTCATCGGCCCGTCCTCGAGATAGCATGCTGCCGGCCAGCGCGCGGACATGTCCTCAAGTGCCGTCTTCTCCTCGCCGGGATCGGCAAAGGCGACGCCGGCCAGCCCGCGCTCCGTCGCCATCACCAGCGCCGTGCCGAAGGGGGAGGGGTGAAACCCGTAGCGGATGACGAGCCCGCCGCCGCCCGCCTTCCATTCGCCGGGCGACATGCTCTCATGCGTAACGAACAGGTCGTGCAGCCGGCCCGGTCCGGAAAGCCCGAGTTCGTAGGAAGTGTCCAGCAGCGGCAGCTTCTCCTCGCCGAGCAGGCGCTTGGCATGGTCGAGAGTGATTGCCTGGAGGAAGGCCTTGGGCGAAAGCCCTGCCCAGCGGGTAAAGGTCTTCTGCAGACTGGTCGGCGACATGTCGAGCCGCCGCGCGATTGTCTCGAGGCCCGGCTGCTCGCGGTACTCTTCGCTGATCATCGCGATGACCTTGCGCACGACGTCGTAGTCCGCGCCTGAGGGCGTTATCTCGATGGGTTCTTCGGTCATGGTTTCAAGAATGGCGTTCATCGTCCTGGCCTCCTTCGGAACAGGAAGGAAACACGCTTCGGCGTCACGTCGCCACCCGAAACTTGCGCGTGGCGCTCAAATGCGCTGTTTGACGGTGGCCAGAGCCTGTTTCAGCGCCGCGGCGAAACTCTCCCGGTCGTCCGGATTGAGGAAGGCGCCGATCTCGAGCCGTTCGTCGCGGCTCAAGAGCCGCATGCCGGTAATGCCGAATTCTTCGTGGCGGTCGACGGCAAACCGCGTCCAGAAGGGGTTGAAATGGGTCTCGCTCATCCGTCCCGAGGGCGTGATCTTGCGCACGGAGACGGAAAGCCTGGAGACGGACACATGTTCGCGCACCCTTGCCGACCGGTAGGACAGCCGGAAAGCGATGTAGAGCGCGACAAAGGCAAGGCCGCAGTAAAGCGCGATCGGCCAGGCCCCATGGGCGGCGAACCACAGCGCATTCGGGAAGAAACCGAGCGCGGCAATGGCGAGCAGCACGCGAAAACCCTTGCGCCCCAAAGAGCGATGGGGGAAAAGTTCAGCCGAAAACACCGGCCGGTCCTCGAACGCATTCACATCGGTCATAGCGTCAGCGATCAGAAAAAGATGACAAAAGCCAAGCCACAAGTGAGCACCCAAAGGGCGAAAAAGTCAAATCCGGCGTCCGCCGGCAAGCGCCCGCCCGCCCGCTCGGCCTATTCGAAGGACGAGATCCGCGAGATCTTCCGGCGGTTTTCGGTGCAGCGGCCGGAACCCAGGGGCGAGCTGGAGCACACCAATCCCTTCACCCTTCTGGTCGCCGTCGTGTTGTCGGCCCAGGCGACGGATGTCGGCGTCAACAAGGCGACAAGGGCGCTGTTTGCGGTGGCCGATACGCCGGAAAAGATGGCGGCGCTCGGTGAGGAACAGCTTGCCTCCTATATCCGCACCATCGGTCTTTATCGCAACAAGGCGAAAAATGTCATCGCGCTCAGCGAACGGCTTATCGCCGATTTCGGCAGCGAGGTGCCGAAGACGCGCGAAGAACTGGTGAGCCTCCCGGGCGTCGGCCGCAAGACCGCCAATGTGGTAATGTCGATGGCTTTCGGGCAAGCGACGATCGCCGTCGACACCCACATTTTCCGCATCGCCAACCGCATCGGCCTTGCACCGGGCAAGACGCCGGATGAGGTGGAGGCGAAACTCGAAAGGATCATTCCGCCCGACTACCTCTTCCACGCCCATCACTGGCTGATCCTGCACGGACGCTATGTCTGCAAGGCGCGCAAACCCGACTGTCCCGCCTGCGTCATCGCCGACATCTGCAAGGCGGCGGAAAAGACCTCAGAAATGCCGGCGCCGCTGGTGCCGATCGGATGAGTTTCGGAAATCAGATCGCATTCGCCCGGCGGTCTTCGATGTAGAGCTCCCGCAGTTTCAGGCTGATTTCGCCCGGCTTTCCATCTCCGATCTTATCGCCGTCAATGGCGATGACGGCCGTCACGAAATTGCTGGCGGAGGTAAAGAAGGCTTCCTTTGCCGCCTTGACCTCGTCGACGGAAAACGGGCGTTCTTCCACCTTGAAGCCGTTGCGGGCGGCGATCTCCAGCGCCGAGGCGCGGGTGATGCCGGGGAGCACCACGCGCGACAGCGGGCGGGTGACGATCACATCGTCAGCGGTGACGATATAGGCGGTGGCGGAGGTCTGCTCGGTGACGAAACCGTCCTTTACCAGCCAGGCATCGTCCGCGCCCTTGTCATGGGCTTCCATCTTGGCAAGGCTCGGGTAAAGAAGCTGGACCGTCTTGATATCGCAACGCCCCCAGCGCAGATCCTCGAGCGTGACCACGGTAATGCCCTTCTTCGCCGAGGCGGACTCGATCACGTTCTTCTTCTGGGTGAACATGGAGAAGGTCGGTGCCATGTCCTTTTCGAACATGAAGTCGCGATCGCCGGGATTGCCGCGCGAGACCTGGAGATAGATCAGGCCCTCGCGCATGTCGTTGCGTTCGGCGATCTCCCGGTGCAGCGTCAGCAGTCCATCGTCATCGACGGGCAGTTTGATGCCGATCGCATCCGTGGAGCGTTTCAGCCGCGCGGCATGGCCGGGGTAATCCAGAAGCTTGCCGTCGAGCACACAGGTGACCTCGTAGATCGCGTCGGCAAAGACATAGCCGCGGTCGAAGATTGAAACCTTGGCTTCGTCTTCCTGCAGCCACTCTCCGTTCAGATAAACGATACGCCCCATTTTCAAACTCCTGTTCGCCCTTTTCACCATGAAACGGTCATAACCTTGTCGGGTCTTCGATTCAAGGCCGTATTCTTCGTCGTTCGTTGCGAAAATAACGAAAACGACGCATCAAACCACTGCGTCTTCCCGCATCCGCTTGACGATATGCACCATGAAGGCCGTGGCAAACAGCGGCGTCGCCAGGTTGACGATCGGGATCGCGACAAACCCGGCGACGACGAGACCGGCGAGAAACACGGTGAGGCTTTTTTCGCGCCGCAACGCGCGGGCGGCGGCGGGCCCCATGAAGCGCATTGCCGCAAACTCGAAGAACTCCCGGCCGAGAAGATAGCCGTTGACCAGAAAGAAGGCGACCAGATTGACGCCGGGGACGAGCAGAAGCGCCAGCGCGAAAATGTTGCCGAGGATGACGATGCCGAGGAATTTCAACGCTTCCTTCATCGCCGTGAGCACCGGCAAGGCGGTGCCGGGCGGATCGTCAGGGTAGTGCAGGCGCTCGATATGCTCGGCCGCGTCATCGAGAAAGATGCCGGCGACAAAGGCGGACACCGGCGCCATCAGCAGCCCAAGCCCGAGCGCCAGGCCGACGGCAGCGAAGATCAGCAGAACGAAGGTGATCCAGCCCGTCCATTCCGGCATGGTCGGAAACAGGTTGGCAAGGAGGGGGAAGGCGAGCCACAGGAACAGCGAGCGGATGGCAAACCACAGCGCGACGAGGCAGAGCAGGGAGAGGCCCAGCACCTTCCACAGGATGCCGCGCATCTTGGGGTCGATCAAATCCATTAGCGCTTGACGCGCCGCACTTAGAAGCATCGGCAATATCCCGGACCTGGCGTCCGCCGCGCGGGCGCTTCCCTCTCGATTTAGGTCACCGACCGCCGCCCTGCAAGCGCCCGCCTGGAGCGCCGTATGTTCATCCAGCGATGAAAGGAGCGCCTGCATCGCGAAAACCGGAGGCTCGCGATACAGGCGCGGGCCGTTCCTTAAGAACCGGAGCCCGGCTGCTGCTGCTCAGACAGCCAGTCAAGGCTGGCGTGGAGCCCGGTCAGGTCGGCGGTCGCCACTTCCTGGGTGTCGGGGCCCAGATAGCTGACCATGATCTCGTCCCTGCCGACGCGGGCGGCTGCCAGAACCGGCTGGACGATGGCCTGGTCGCGGGTCACGTAACCGCCTTCGGCATCGTCCTTCTTCAGGTCCTTGACCGCGATCGAGACGATGTCATGTCCGTCGACGGCAATCGTGAACACGCCGTCGCGATTGAGCGTCTCCATCCCGGTGATCGTCGGCAGTACCATCATCACCGGCGCATGCGGCTTGTCGGCCTTGACGAAGGCGGGAATGGCAAGTCCGCCGTCGTCGGCCGGCATCTCGCTGGTGGTCAGGCGGCAGGTCATCGCACTGTCGCAGGCCGCATTCCACGTGCCTCCGGAATCAAACATTTCCGCGGCCGAGGCGGCGGTCTGAAGCGAGAGAACACCAATGACTGTCGCGGCAAGACCCGCATAGACGATTTTACGCATCCTCATAAACGTCTTCCTTTCTGCATGTTGACAGCGGCAGAAGGAAGCCAATGATTCCCGCCAAAATTGTGGCGTGTAAATATGAATAATATTACGGGAATTTAAGGACTTGGCGAAAGCCCCGACGCCTTAAGGGTTTGGTTGTGAGGGAACTTCCCAGGGCGGGCAAAACAAATTGCCCGGCCGAAGCCGGGCACAATCAAACCATTGAAAAGGCGTCATTTTGTGAAGGCGCAATGCCGCAAGCCTTGCGCGCTTCAGGCCGCGTCCCTGGCCTTGCGTTCCAGCCTGCGGGCATGCAGCACCGGTTCCGTATAGCCGTTCGGCTGCTCGCGGCCCTTCAGCACCAGGTCCAGCGCCGCCTGGAAGGCGACCGATCCGTCGAAATCCGCGGCCATAGGCCGATAGGCGGGATCGCCCTCGTTCTGGCGGTCGACCACGGCGGCCATCTTCTTCATGGTCGCAACGATCTGTTCCTCGGTGCAGACGCCGTGGTAAAGCCAGTTGGCCATGTGCTGGGAGGAAATGCGAAGGGTCGCGCGGTCCTCCATCAGGCCGATATCATTGATATCCGGCACCTTGGAGCAGCCGACGCCCTGGTCGATCCAGCGCACGACGTAACCCAGAATGCCCTGCGCATTGTTGTCGAGCTCGGCCTGGATCTCCTTCTCCGACCAGTTCGGGCGCACCGCGACGGGAACGGAGAGAATGCTGGTGAGGCTGGCGCGCGGGCGGTCCTTCAGCGTCTCCTGCACTTTTGCCACGTCCACGGCGTGGTAATGCGTGGCATGCAGCGTGGCCGCCGTCGGGGAGGGAACCCAGGCGGTATTGGCGCCGGCCTTCGGCTGGCCGATCTTGGCTTCCAGCATCGCCGCCATCAGGTCCGGCATGGCCCACATGCCCTTGCCGATCTGCGCATGGCCGGCAAGGCCGCATTCGAGCCCGATATCGACATTCCAGTCCTCGTAGGCCGCAATCCAGGGGGCCGACTTCATGTCGCCCTTGCGGATCATCGGGCCTGCCTCCATCGAGGTATGGATCTCGTCGCCTGTGCGGTCGAGGAAGCCGGTATTGATGAAGACGACGCGATCCTTTGCCGCGCGGATACATTCCTTGAGGTTGACCGTGGTGCGGCGCTCCTCATCCATGATGCCCATCTTCATCGTGTTCGGCTTCATGCCGACGATCTTTTCGACGCGGCCGAAGAGCTCGTTGGCGAAGGCGACTTCCTCCGGCCCGTGCATCTTCGGCTTGACCACATACATGGAGCCGGTGCGCGAATTCATGTGGCGGCCGTTTTCGCCGATATCGTAGAGCGCGATCAGCGCGGTGACGGCGGCATCCATGATGCCCTCCGGAACCTCGCGGCCATCGGCATCGAGGATTGCCGGGTTGGTCATCAGATGGCCGACATTCCTGACCAGCATCAGCGAGCGGCCGGGCACCGTCTTCGGATTGCCATCCAGTCCGGTAAATTCGACATCCCCGGCGAGTTTACGGGTGAACGTCCTGCCGCCCTTGGTGACCTCCTCCGTCAGGTCGCCCTTCATCAGGCCGAGCCAGTTGGAATAGGCGAGCACCTTGTCCTCGGCATCGACAGCGGCAACGGAATCCTCGCAGTCCATGATCGCGGTAATGGCCGATTCCAATCCGATATCGCCGATGCCCGCAGGATCATCCTTGCCGATCATGCTGTCGGGATCGACGAACACCAGCGCATGGAGGTTGTTGTTGACGAAATAGAGCCGGAAGGCATCGCCATCCTCTTGCCTGAAACCGGCATACTGCGCCGGATCGGCAAGGCCGGTCTCGCCGGCCGCCGTCTTGACGATCAGCGCGCCGCCATCATAGCCGAAGCCGGTGACATCGGCCCATTTTCCGGCGGCAAGCGGGATGTTTTCATCGAGGAAGGCCTTGGCCCAGGCGATCACCTTTTCGCCGCGCTTCGGGTTATAGCCCTTGCCCTTTTCCGCGCCGTCATCCTCGGCAATCGCATCCGTGCCGTAAAGCGCGTCATAGAGCGAGCCCCAGCGGGCGTTCGCCGCGTTCAGCGCATAGCGCGCGTTCATCACCGGAACGACAAGCTGGGGGCCGGCGATCGTGGCGATCTCCGGATCGACATTATCGGTTTCAACCGAAAAGTCTTCGCCCTCGGGAAGGATATAGCCGATCTCGCGCAGGAAGGCCTCATAGGCCGCCATGTCGGCCGGCGCGCCGTTTTCCTTGTACCAGGCGTCCAGTCGCTCCTGCATGGCATCGCGGGTTTTCAAAAGGGCGCGGTTCTTCGGCGCCAGTTCGTGCACGATCTCCGAAAACCCGGCAAAAAAGGCCTCGGGGTCGACCCCGGTTTCCGGAAGCACCTTTTCGGTGAGGAAATCATGGAGCGTCTTGTCGAATTGAAGGCCGTGTTTGTCGATGCGAGCCATGGGAAACGCCTTTTCGGATGAAATGTCTGCCGTCACTGTAGCGCCGCGAGCGACGAGGTCAATTCGGCGCGAATTTGAAATATTGTTTCCGATATGGAGTTAATCGGGACTATCACCGCCCGCCGGATGAAAGTTTTGCGAGATGGTCGGCGAGAATATCGTAGACCACGCGGATGCGACGGCTGGAATGAAGCTCGCGATGGGTCACCAGCCAGATCGGCACGGTGATCGGCCGGAAGGCCGGAAACACCTCTTCCAGATCGGGAAACAGCGCGACGTCCTCCCTCAGCAAAAGCCCGATGCCGAGGCCCGCGCGCATCATTTCCGTCACCAGCGTGCCGCTTTCGGTGATTACCGGGAAATTGTCGACGGTCAGCGTGATGCCTTCCTCCGCAAACACCGGAAGAAGCTGTTCGCGGAACTCGAAGCCGAAGAAATCCGCCGATTTCAGCTTATCGATCGTCACCGGGCGGCCGAGGCGGTCGAGATAGCCCCTTGCCGCGTACATCGTCGCCGAGGTGACGCCGACCTGCTTGGCGATCAGTTCCGGCTCGGTAGGGCGCGCATGGCGGATGGCGATGTCGGCCTCGCGGCGGATCAGGTCGGAAAGGGCGTTGGACGTCTTGATGTCAAGCGCGATGCCGGGCGCGGTCTTGCGGATCTTCGCGACCACGCCCGGCAGATGATAGGTGGCCATCGCGTTCGTTGCGGCAATGCAAACCTCGCCCTCCACGGCCTGGGAATGGCCGGAGGCGGCAAGGGAAATACTGTTGGCGGCATTGTTCATGTCCCGCGCGTGGCCGAGAAGCTGGCGTCCGGCCGCCGTCAGCGTCATCGAACGGGTGCCGCGCTCGAACAGCGTCACGCCGAGGCTTTCCTCAAGGCCCGCCACCTGGCGGCTCAGCGTCGGCTGGGTGACCTTGAGCGCGCGGGCAGCTGCCGACAACGAGCCTTCCTCGGCCGTCGCCAGAAAGGCGCGGACCTGGTTCCAGTCATATCTGACAGCGTCCCATATCATCCATCTGCGTATAACAGCTCAAGGAATTTAGGCAATTCCCGCATAGTCTGAAAGTCTCTATCACTGCGGTCAACATCACGGCGGTTCAGCTGCAAATTGAACCGCGCCGCAACACGCTATGCAGGAGCCCGACAATGGCAGCCGACAAGAAAAAGTTCTGGGACAAGATCGCGGACAAGTACTCCCGCGACCCGGTCGCCGATCCGCAATCCTACCAGATCAAGCTCGACATCACGCGCGAGTATTTCCATCCGGACATGCGGGTGCTGGAGATCGGTTGCGGCACGGGCTCGACCGCGCTTTATCACGCGCCCGCCGTCGCCCGGATCGACGCCTTTGATCTTTCCGACACCATGATCGCGATTGCAAAACGGAAGGCTGAGGATGCCGCGGTCACCAATGTTCACTTTCGTCAGGGGGATGTCTCCGCCATGAATGGCTCAGACGGGCTTTATGATGCGGTGATGGCCCATTCGCTGCTGCATCTGCTGGAAGAGCGCGAACGGGTGCTTGAAAAAGTTCACGCCATGCTGAAGCCCGGCGGCGTTTTCATTTCCTCCACCGCCTGTCTCCGCGACTTCTCCTGGTATATCCGTGCGGCGCTCCCGGTGATGCAGATGGTCGGCAAGGCGCCTTACGTTGGCAGCTTCACCCAGGAAGGGCTGATCAACGAAATGGCCCGCGCCGGGTTCTCCGTTGTCCACCAGTGGTGCCCCGGCAAGAACAAGGCGACCTTCCTGGTCGCGACCCGGGCGCCTTGAGGCGGACAGGACCGCGGCATAGATTTTCGCGGATTTTGCCGGTCTCCCATGCTACAACGCGCCCATGACCGACAGCCAAGCCTTTTCATCCGAAGAAATCGACCGTTATGCCCGCCACATCGTGCTGCCGGAGATCGGCGGCGCGGGCCAGCAGGCGTTGAAACGCGCCCGGGTGCTGGTGATCGGCGCCGGCGGGCTCGGCAGCCCCATCCTGTCCTATCTCGCCGCCGCCGGCATCGGCACGCTCGGCATCGCCGATGATGACGGCGTCAGCCTCTCCAACCTGCAGCGCCAGATCATTCACGACACCGGCGCCGTCGGCGCGGCGAAGACGGAGAGCGCCGCCCGGGCGATCGCCCGCATCAACCCGCATGTGGTCTGTCGCCGGTTTCACGAACGGCTAGATGCCGGCACGATCGGCGACGTGCTTTCAGGCTTCGACCTTCTGGTCGATGGCTCGGACAATTTCGACACCCGCTATATGGCCGCCGACGCGGCCGAGCGGGCGGAGGTGCCGCTGGTGACCGGCGCCGTGGGGCGCTTCGACGGGTCGCTGACGGTGCTGAAGCCCTATGCGAACGGAGCGGGCGGCAAGGCCAATCCGCGCTACCGCGACCTCTATCCCAAGCGTCCGCCCGAAGGCCTTGTGCCGTCCTGCGCCGAGGCGGGGATTGTCGGTCCCGTCACCGGCGTCATCGGCACGCTGATGGCGATGGAGGTGATCAAGCTCGTCACCGGAGCGGGCGAGCCGTTGATCGGCAGGCTTCTTCTCTATGACGGGCTTTCCGCCCGTTTCGAGACCATCGCCTATGCCCGGAGGGGGTGAGGCGGTCAGCCGGCCTGCAGGGCAAGCTGGTAGAGGCTGACGCAGCGCCCGCCGGAGGCACAGAAGGCCAGCACCGGTCCCTCGGTCTCTTTCAGGATCTGCTTCAGTTTCGATGCCTGGGTGATCGGTTGGTGGCCGCCGCCGACCGGCACATAGTAGCAGGCAATGCCGGCTTCCTTCGCGGCGGCTTCGATCTCGGCATATTTCGGCTGGAAAAAGCCCTCGCCGTCGGGCCGCATGCAGATGACGGCGGCAAAGCCCGCCTTCGCCGCTTCCGGCATGTCCCCGGCCTTCAACTGGCCGGCCACGTGGTAGTTGTTGTTGATTGCACGGGTATGCATGCGTGTTTTCCTGATTTCGGATGGGGTGGTCGGCGCTTCAGAGCGCGTTGACCGGCACTTTCAGCATCAGCCGGCCGTCCTTGTCCCTGGGCATGGCGCCGGCGCGCATATTCACCTGCAGGGAGGGCAGGATCAGCCGCGGCATGGAAAGCGTGGCGTCGCGCTTTTCGCGCATCTCCACGAATTCATCCTCGCTGATGCCGTCATGCAGGTGAATGTTGTGGCGACGCTCCTCGCCGACAGTGGTTTCCCACGCGATGTCGCGACCGTTCGGGCCGTAGTCATGGCACATGAACAGGCGCGTTTCCTCCGGCAGTTCGAGGACGCGCTTGGTGGAGCGGTAAAGCGTACGGGCATCGCCGCCGGGGAAATCGGCGCGCGCGGAGCCGCCGTCCGGCATGAACAGCGTATCGCCGACAAAGGCCGCGTCGCCGATCACATGGGTCATGCAGGCGGGCGTGTGGCCGGGCGTGTGCATCACATGCGCCGTCATGCCGCCGATCTCGTAGCTGTCGCCATCGGTAAACAACCGGTCGAACTGCGAGCCGTCGCGCTCGAATTCCGTGCCCTCGTTGAAGACCTTGCCGAACGCGTCCTGGACGATCACGATATTCTCGCCGATGCCGATGCGGCCGCCGAGCTTCTCCTGGATGTAGGGCGCGGCCGACAGATGGTCGGCATGAACATGGGTTTCGATCAGCCACTCAAGCCGCCAGCCCTTCTCGCGGATCATTGCGACCATCCGGTCGGCGCTCTCGTGGGTGATGCGTCCTGCCGCGTAGTCGATGTCCATGACGCTGTCGATCACGGCGCAGGCGTCCGATCCCGGATCGCGCACGATATAGGAGATCGTATTGGTAGCCGGATCGAAGAACCCGTGAACCTCCGGTTTGAGGTCGGGCGCGGGCGTAAAGGGCAGGGTCATCTCGGGGCCTCCTCGGGTTTGGTGCGGCAAACTATTAGCGCACAGTTCGTATCTACGCAAATATGAATTTATTATGGCAGATGCGATCGCGACCGATCGACTTGCATCGGATCTTTCGACAGGGAAGACAGGCCCGGACCACGGTCGGTCAGGCGCGGTTGGTGATCCACCGGCACTGGTAGGGCGCGAAACCGATCCTGGCCTCGTCGACCGTCTCACCGGAGATCAGATCGATCCAGCGTTCGCCGCCGATGAGATTGAGCGCCATGGCCGGGATTTCGAGCGTCTCGTCGGTCACGTTGTTGATCGCGAAAATGCTCTGGGTGCGGTCGACGCTCTGTCGCCAGAAACCGAACAGTTTCTCGCCGAGATGCAGGGTGAACTGCGTTGCGTTCGGGTGGAAGGCCGGCTGCCGCGTGCGGATGCCGATCAGTTTGCGCATGGCATTGAACACCTTGGCGTGCTGCGTGGTCTCGTCGGCAAGGGCTTCCTGCAGCGCGTCATAGTTCCAGCGGTGGCGGTTGATCGCCCGGTTATGGCCGGATTTCTCCACGCCCTCATAGTCATTGCTGGTCGCCAGCAGCGAGTGGATGTAGAAGGCGGGAATGCCTTCCAGCGCCATGGCGATCGTCTGGCTGCAGAGGAAGCGGGCGATGTTGTGTTCATCCTCGCCCTTCACCGTGCCTTTCAGCGCGTCAAACAGCGAGACATTCATCTCGTAAGGCCGCATCGAGCCGTCGGAAAGCTGGCGCATGGAAACCCTGCCGCCAAAGCTCTTCACCGTCTCGACCATCTCACCGATCGCCTCGTCGGAGAGCAGGCTTTCGGCGGGCCTGAGGCCGATGCCGTCATGCGACGCGGTGAAGTTGAAATAGGCGCAGCCCATCTGCGCCGGCGGCATCGCCATCTGCCAGGCATTGAGAAACTGCGATGTTCCCGTCATCAGCGCATGCACGATCAGCGGCGGCAGCGAGAAATTGTAGATCATGTGCGCTTCGTTGCGGTTGCCGAAATAGCTGAGGTTTTCGACATTCGGCACATTGGTCTCGGTGATGAGGACGATGCTTTCCTCGCTGTAGTCGGCGAGCACCCGCATCAGCCGGATGATCTCGTGCGTTTGCGGCAAATGGATGCAGGAGGTGCCGACCTCCTTCCAGATGAAGGCGCAGGCATCGAGCCTGATCGTGCGCACGCCGCGATTGATATGGAAGCGCATGATGCGCAGGAATTCGAGCAGGACCTCCGGATTGGAGAAGTCGAAATCCACCTGGTCGTGGCTGAAAGTGCACCACACATGCTTCTCTCCGTCGGCGGTTTCCACCTTGCGCAGCAGCGGATGCGCGCGCGGGCGAACCACGGACGAGAGATCATCTTCCGGGGATGCGGTGAAGAAAAAGTCCCTGTAGGGTTCGTGGCCCATGCGGAACTCGTTGAACCAGTTGCTCTGGCTGGAACAGTGGTTGAGCACCAGATCCGACATCAGCCGGAACTCGCGACCGATGCGTTCGATATCCTCCCAGCCGCCGAGGCCGGAATCCACCGCGCGATAATCGGTTATGGCAAAGCCGTCATCGGACGTGTAGGGAAAATAGGGCAGGATGTGCACGCCCTTGATCACGCCCTTCAGGTTCTCGGTGAGAAAATCCTGCAGCAGCGACAGCGGCTTGTGCTCGCCGTCGATGATCGAATTTCCGTAGGTGATCACATAGGCGTTGTCGGCGCTCCACATGTTGTTGCCGGCCACGCGGCCGCGTTTGCGCGGGACGACGCCATCGCCCCAGTAGGCCTCGAGCACCTGCCGCGTCAGCGCGCGGGAATCCTTTTCCGGATAGATGCTCTCCAGATGAAGCCGGATGCTTTCCCGCAGCCGCCTGGAAATCACCATGGCCTTTTGCGGCGTCTCAGAAACTGTCGTCATTCTTGTCCTTCTTTCCCCACACGCCAAGGTTAGCATGTCGGTTTTGATTGGCAATTGCCTATCGGGGACAAAACCGCGCTTTCCCGGCCGGCTTTTATTGCAGCGCCGCATGCGCGCGGATGCTGGCAGGACCGCCAAGAGGAAGCGCGTGCCCGGCGATTTTTCCGCCCCTCGGCGACGCGTTGTGCCGCCGAACGGCGTCGCCGAAGCGCGAACCCGGCCGCGCCGGCGGAAACGAACGCTTTCAAACGACTTGCATTTGTGCTAGTACATGAAGCATATTATTTCGGATACGTTAGAAAAAGATCAGATTTTAGAATATAAATTTAGAATTTATATTCATAATATATGATATTAAGGCTGATTGTGAGCAGTTCGTTCGAGAGTATACCTTTTTTTCAGGGGCGCCAGGCCCTCGACCCGCGTCTCATCTCGCATGCCGGCGCCCTTGCCGCGCTTGCCGGAACCGAGCGTATCCGGATTGCCAGGGCGCTGGAAGCGGGCGGGCTGAGCCGGATCGAGATCTGCCGGAGGACCGGGCTCTCCCTCATCGAGGTTGCGGCCGCCATGGCTTCGCTCGCCGGCCAGGGGTTGATCCTGAAGCTGCGGCACGGCGGCGAGACAATCTATGAACTTGCCCATCCCCGGCTCGGCGAGGTGATCCTGCTTGCGGAAGAACTGTCCGGCTCGCGCCCCTTTCAATCGGCCGGCTGAGGCGGGCGGCGGCTGCCTGTCGGGCATTGTGACCCGCGCGGGAGCCCGCGGAGGCTTCGGACGGACTGGCCTCCCGCCCTCATGTCGACGGGTCGGCGGACGTTTTCCCTTCCGGACGGCGGCCAGCGGAGAGCGGGAAGAGAACGCGAAATTTTCTTGAAAAAACGGAAAAATGCCGCTGGACTTGAAAAAACAAGATGCTATAAACGCGCTCATTCGCGGGCCGACGGCCCGCAAAGGCGGCCCTTCTTTGAACCTTGGGCCCCTGCCCAGATAGCTCAGTTGGTAGAGCAGCGGATTGAAAATCCGCGTGTCCGTGGTTCGAATCCGCGTCTGGGCACCACTTCAACCCTTTGGGTTTATTCATCTTTTTCATTTCCGTCCTGCCTTCGCTTATTCCGGTTTGACATTTTTCGTTTTGCGTCTGTTCACTTCGGCTTCGAAATCCGCCATTGCGCCAGTGGTCTGTTCCCGCATGTCTGCGCGCCTTGAATAGTGCCGTGCCATGGCTTCGGTATTCTGTCCGAGCACGAGCTGGATGGACGCGTAGTCCTTGCCCATTTCGCGGAGGATGGTCGCTACCGTATGGCGCAGACCTTTCAGTGTGAGGCCGGGCTGAACCTTTCCCTGCTCCTCAAGCGCCATGCGGATCGGTCGCCATGAGGCGCGAAATCCGGCCGTGGTCCAAGGCCGACCGTAGCTGTTGGCGCAAAGCGTGATGGCGTCGTGTTGCGGCTGGTTGGCCATGGCCTGCGCCACATCGGGCAACAGGGGAGGGCGACGGCTATTCCGGTCTTTCCGCGTCTGGTGATGATGTCGCCATTCGAAAGGGCAGACCGGGGCAGCTTGAGCGCGTCCTGCGGATCGAGGCCGTAATACATCATCAGCATCACGGGCGGCAGCATATGCGCCGGAAGAGCCTCTATGACGGCTTCACGCTCAAAGTCTGCCCAGGGTCTGTTTGCCTGCGGGGCATCCTTCGGGCGCGGTTTGTTCTTCACGTCCTTGGCCAGGTTCTCTCTGGTTTAGCCGTACTCGATCCCCCATTCGACGATGGCGGAGAGGGCGGTTTTCACATAGTTGTCCCAGCGAATACCCAGCTTGCCCGCTGCCTTGTCCCGTATCTTGCGCACCAGAGGTGGTGTGAAGCGCTTCGTCGGTATCGACGCATCCGGCTTTCTTGCTCTCGATCCAACGGTCGAGATCTGACCGGCCGTAGCGAATGGTGCCGTCTCCAAAGGCAACCGGAGCCACCGGGCAGCACAGCGGAAAACGCTTGATCGCGAGGCCGCAATAGCGAGCAGCCTGAGATTTGGTCATCATGCGCGGCTGGAGTGCATAAAGGCAGTCGTCAAGAGGCAGCAAGGTGTGCCTGTGGAAGGCGACAATGGTCGCTTCCTCTTTCGGGCTGCGGATGAGTTCTCCCGGGATGCGGTTCTGGCCGAGCAGGTGGCACGACTTGAGGCGCGACATTCGCGGATCGGACCCGAGACGGACGTGGTGATCCAGGCGTCCGTCAGGCTTGGAGATTATGACGCGGCGCGTGGCGGATTTCCGGTAAGCCTGTTTACGCCAGGCACCTATCTGCGGGTCAGGGGCGGACTGCGGTTCTCCAACGGCAGCGACTATGCGATCCTGCCGGCAACGCCGGAAGAAGGCCGCGCCATCCGGGAACGGGAGGCATCATCTTCCCTGAACTCGGCAATCCTGCGCGCGGGCGACTTCCGTCGCGATCCGGGACATGCCAACGGGCTGCTCGCCATGCTCTATCAGTTCGACTATGTCGACGGCGATGGCGGCATTATTGCCAGCATGGCCCATGCCCCGCAAACGCCGGCGCTCGATGACGAGGCGGTCGAGGCGCTGGTCCAGAACACACAGGCAGACATTCTTGCCGCGGCATCCCTGCCGCCGATCGGATCGGGCTGGAGCGCTGTCCGGCATGCATTGACGGCCGGTTCCGTATAGTCGGTGGCCGGATCGAAGAGGAGGATCTGGACGAAGCTGCTGAATTCCGGGTCGGCTTCGGCAATGATGGCGATATGGTCGCCGGGATTTTCGCCAATCAGGATTTCATGGCGCGGGCGCGTCTTCCCCTCGGCGAGATCGACACCAATCCGACAGGAAGGGGGCTTAACTGCGGCACACCGCATCTCGCCGATGCCTGCGGGGTTCTCATCTTCGACAGGATTGATGGTGACTGGAAACTGACGCGGGCTGAAGGGCTTCGAACGCAGCGATATGGCAGCGCAGGACCGTCGGCAGGTTCTGATGCATGACGAAGCGCGCCCAGATGAGGGGCTATGCCCCAGCACCATCGAGAACAGCCACACAATCCTCGGCGTCATTGGTTCGTCGGTGAATATGACATGAAACTGGGCGAAATCGACCTGGGTCGGCTCGCCGGGCGGCGTCTCAAAGCGCACTTCGAAACCCTGGCTGGCCGGAGGCCGTACATCGCGAAGAAAATCTGTCACGGCGGTGTAACCGCCCTTATAGCCTCGCTCGCGCAGTTCTCGAAATAGCCGGCTCCCGGTCAGGCCGGGGTAGGCCTTCACGCGCTCCCGCAGATAAGAAGCAAACGGATCAATCACCGTTGCCCGAGGCTTTCTGGGGCCATAGACCGGAGCCTCAAGGCCACGCTCTATGTATTTGCGCACCGTCTTGCGGTCGATGCCCGTTTCTCTGGAAATGGCCGACACCGTCAGCCCCTGCTGATGCAGATCCAGTATCATAATTGTCTCCCTCAGCTTGATCACCAAAATCCCCCTTCCGACCATCGGAAGAAGAATGGGTGATGACGCGCCGCCGGTCTTCCGGGGCTCGCCCCGGAAGACCGGCGGCAGCAGCGCATGGGGAAGATTCAAACGGCACTATTGGGGAGTATTGCTCCGGAGATGACAGTCCCCCAATGGTCATTGGAAGACGCTGACCTTCCTGGCCGGCTAACCGCGACGGCAACGTGGCACCCCTCGTACTCGACGGTCCCATCAATGGCATCGCTTTTACCGCATGGGGCCAGCAATGTCTGGTCCCGACACTCAAGGCCGGTGACATCGTCATCCTCGACAATCTGGGAAGCCATAAAGGAAAGCCGGCACGCGATGCAGTTCGCGATGTCGGTGCGCATCTCTTCTTCCTGCCGCCCTACAGCCCAGACCTCAATCCCATCGAGATGATGTTCGCAAAGCTCAAGACGCTCGTCAGGAAGGCGGACGAACGAACCGTCGAAACAACATGGAGACGCATCGGAGAGCTCCTCAAGCTCTTCACCCCGCAGGAGTCTTCCAGATATCTCAGACATGCAGGCTATGGTTCAGAATAAACCTGACAGACTCTAGTCGATTTTGTTTATCTGAGCTGCTGCCCGAAAAGCGAGGAGATTGCATCGTTGAAACGGCTGTAGCTGAAATCAAGCGCGCGGGAATGGGCCGCTAGACTCAATCTCTGCAACTCATCCTCCGATATGTCGTTCATGATGCGTCTGGTCTGATCAACCAGACCCGCTATGTCCTCATAGAGGAACCCGTTAACTCCATCGGTGATGATCTCGGTCGGGCCGCCAGCGCGGAGGGCCACAGGAATCGCTCCGCCTGACATTGCCTCGACGAGGCTTATGCCGAAATGCTCCGCCTTCTCCGGTTCAGCCTGAAGGTCGCGGCCAAGGCCGGTCGCGTGCCAGTAGACCAGGCTCTCCGAATAAAGCTGTTTGAGCCTGGCTATCGGACAATTGATATGGAAGAAAACAGGCAAATCGGCTGCCGTCTCCCGGATAGAGGCGAGAAAATCGATATCGCTTGGCTCCGGGGACGACGAGCCGGCCAGATGCAACTCCACATCGCTCACCCCGCCTTCGACAAGCTTTCGCAACGCCTCGATCTGGAGATCCTGGCGCTTCGAATGGCCGCCGACAAAGAAACGTCCAACGGAGAAAATCATGCGACGCTTCGATTTTACCGGTTCGATCAACGGAACGGGCGGATAGACAATCTGGGTCGGCAAGACCTGAAGTCCGGCCTTTTTGCAGAGACTTCTGTAGTTTTCCTCCGTGTAACTCGAGTTGACCATCACTTTCTGGTAGGTCTGCAACATGGCGCCGTTGCTATCGGCGTTTTCCTTTAGCTGAAACGGAAACTGGCAGTGATAGATTCTCACGCGACCGCGCCCCGCGACAGGCGGCAGAGCGGCGTTGCCCATCGTTAGCATGAGGTCCGGATCGGGGCCCTTCTTAAACTCGGCGAGGGTTTTGAACCTCAGCATGCCAAGATCGATTTCGAAAGCCGATCCGATCTGCCGCAAGCGAAGATCGGAATAATGATAAGGCGTGACCACTTCGACCCTATGCGTACGCGCCAGTTGCCGGGCGGCGCTCAGAAGGTAACGTTCGCCGCCCCCGGGCGTGACTGAGTAGGGAGAAAAAACAACGGCAACCGGAAGATCTTCGCTCTCCTTCGGGGGCAATGACCAATCATCCGGCATGAAATCCGCAAGTTTTTCAGACAGCACTGCATCATCACGTTCGCGCAGAAACTCGCCCCAGCGCGCGACGAACTTGTCCCTGTTGGAATCGCCCAAAGCCTTGCGCCGCACCTCAGCCTCCGTATTGCCGTTCGCGGCGGCACCCTCGATATGAATAACTCGGCTTTCCGGGCAATAGGCAACAGGCCTGCCGAGTGCGCGCAACTTGAAACACAGATCAGTATCTTCGTAATAAGCAGGCTCGAAGATGAGGTCAAAGCCGGCAGCTTTCATGAACATCTCTCGATCGATCAAAAGCGCCGCTGCAGAGATATAGTCGACAAACTTCTCCGACAGGATATCTTGGGTCGGAAATTCCTGGTCGCGACCGTAGCGGACCGGATACCCGCCTTCGTTGATCGTTCCACCCGCCTCCTGAACGCGGCCGTTCGGCCAGAGGAACATCGGCCCCACCGCGCCGAGCGTAGGGTTGTCATTCATCATTTGGAGCATGGCCGCCAGCCAGCCTGATTGCGGAAATGCATCATTGTTTAGCAATACAACGTACTTTCCACTGGCTGCTTCCGCCGCAATGTTGTTTGCTTCTCCGAAAAAACGGTTACAGCCGATCTTGATGAACGTTACGCCCGGGATTGGCTTTGACAAGCGTTCGATATCGTCCTCGCCGGAACCGTTGTCGACAATCACAACCTCATAGGTGTGCCCTTCGGTATTAAGCCAGATCTGACGAATGCACTCCAGCGTAAGATGTGCGGCGTTCCAGTTGACAATCAGAATGGACACTTCCGGATTGTCGCTCGTGCACCAGCGCGACGCGCGTTCCAGCACCTGCGCGGTAATGAACTGCGCGGCTCCCGGATAACTGGGACGATAGCGGCCAGGGCTCACAGGAACAGGAAGGGACCCGGCCGCTTTGAGGCCCTCGCTTCTCAACGTATCGACGGCATCGGACCATGTCGGGCGGAAGAACTCACGCCGTATTTTGCCTTCCGCTGCCGCGACGGCATCGTGGTCAGTGAGGGCCCTAGTGAACACTTCGACTGCGCCTTCAATGTCATTCGGATCGAAGTACCAGACGAGATCCGACGCCTGCTCCATAACAGGCGGCAGATTGGAGGCAAGGCACAATTTGCCTTGCTGAAGGCTCTCCACCACCGGCAGACCGTATCCCTCGCTCAGCGAAGGAAACGCTGTGAAGCGGCAGGCTCGGGTCAGCACGGCGATTTCCTCGTCGTCCAATCCGGACAGGACAACAAGCTTTCCTGTCTCGGCCAGATCACGATAGACCGAGTCCTCTGAGCCCAACCCGGCGTCGTTGCGTCCTGCTAGTACCAATTGGGGCACATCATACCCACTTTTCACCAGCATACGCCAAAGCCGGCACAGCAGTACCTGATTCTTGCGTGCATCGACCGTTCCGACGCTGAGCACGAAATCATCGACCTGAACCCGGGTGAACTTGTCCTGCTGAAGCAGCTTTTCGGGTGCCGCAATTTGTTTCAGCGGATGCGCCCCGAAGGGGATTTTGACGATCTCCGCTGCGACTTCTATTCCCTCGAGAACAGCCCAGCGCAGAATTTGCGCGCGTACGTATTCCGTAGAGACAAAAACACGATCTGCGGTCTGCAGGGCAACCGTCAACCACTCCGCAAAACGTGTTGACTGCGGCTCATCGACATCCGCGCCCCCTTCAAGAGGGATGATGTCATGAACCAGAACCGAAAAGCCGATCCCCGTTTGGTAAAGATGCTGAAAAAGCGCAGTGAACTTGGGCGTCCACACCAGACCGGTGAAGAATACATGATCGCCTTTCGAAGGAGCCCCAGCAGCGCTGAATTTAACAGCAGCATCGCGATAGCTACTGTCCAGCTTCGCGAGCAGATCAGCATCCAATTCGGCGCGGCTCATACCGATCAGGTCAAGGTCGGACCTTCCCGTGCGGCACGGCGCGAAATCGACGTGCTCTTCGCGCAGCGCGGCACTCAGAATTTCGACGGACACGCGTCCGACGCCTGTCAACCTTTGATGCGCTTTCAGCCAGTCAAGCGTGTCGCCGACATAGAACCACAGGCGGGGAGACCGGGAGACCGGTCGCGATGAACAAACCTTCTCCGGTTGAGGTTCCGGTATCGGTACAACAGTGGCTTGCAGGAATGAGTCTGCCCGCTCGATGCGAATTTGCCGATAAGCCCTCCGCTTCTTGGCGTTAAACGGATGACGATAAAGTGCCGTATACCGGAGTTTTCTTCGGTCGATAGTTTCCTGGGAAGATTGCGAAGGTAGCACACTGTTTGCTGTCGTCGAGGCATTCAGGCTCCGCAATATCTTTTCGCGTTTCTTCTGCCGGTATTTCCTGCGCTTACGACCTGAGAAAGGATGCCGAACAGAGGCTTTCCATCGCAAGGCGCGAAACTTTGGCCTTTGCAGTTCCAAGACCAGGACATCCAGCAATGAAGACATTCGCTCGGTCCCAGCCTGAGTTTCCCGAGAACGCGATTGCTGCAACTCGCCCGAGTACTGATCGACAAGAGTGGCCAAGGAACTAATCTGGTGAAGCAAATCGTCTATTTGCTGTCCACGACGATCGCTCAGCTCGCTTGCCTCGACTAGGGTCTTCTTTACTTGGTCGAAGCTGGAGGCAAGCTTTAGGCACTGCTCCCTGTTTTGGTCAGCGTTTGTCCTTGCCTCTTTCAGAGCCACCTCCAAGTCACCCAATTTACGCCTCTGATCGGTCGTCTCTACTCGCAGGGCATCACGGTCCGCCTTAACGATGAGAGCGTTCCATTCCCGGGCAACCTTGTCACCCAACATGCTGTAGGCTCTTCGTATCTCAGTCGTCCTAGCGTCATCGCCATTCATGAACGGGACAAGACATTCCGGGACTTCACCCAGGGCCAGCACGCCGAGCCCATGCTGATGGTGGAAATTGAAAGACGGGTATTTCTCACTCAGCTCACCAAAAAGCTTCCATACGCCGAACTCACGCTCTCTGACCTCGGTATCGTGAAACAAAACGATGGCGTTGTTCGAAAGCTTCGGAAGCCATTCCTCAAAATCGCTCTTAGCGTCCTCGTAAAAATGACGGCCATCAATGTGCAGAAGATCAATATAACCGTCGGAAAACTGTGAAACAGCCTCGCTGAATGTCGAGCGCACAAGCTGGGAAAAACCGGAATACCGCTCATTAATCCGGGACACGCTCTCAAACACGCTCTCCTCATAGAACCCGGCATGCTTATCACCAACCCAAGTGTCGACCGCAAAGGATTCTGTTCGTAGATCATGCTTCTTGATGGCTTGACAAAAGCAGAAATAGGAGAAGCCATTATGCGTGCCGAGCTCGACGAAAACCTTGGGATCGAGCGCAGAGATAAGATGGAACGCAAAGGGCGCGTGCCCCAGCCAGCCGGACTCAACAATCGTCTCCGGGAGAATCAAGCTGTTCTGAGAAAGGAATTCCTGCATGTATCACTCGGCTGTTTAGTGCACCAACGAGCCCAAACTTGGATTGAGGTGCAGTAATCGGTTCGCTTTTAGCAATTATGGCGGATTTGGAGGCTCCGGGAAATTGGCAACTTCTGATAATTCACAGGGGCCGATTTGTCACCGCTGTTTGCAAATTCAATTCGACCTTATTATCCATCACGTCAGCATTGTCGAGATCAACCGCTACCTCGGCGATTTCCTTGGCTTCCGCCCATCCACAGCCATTGCCGTGGCTCCGAACCAGCCAAGGACTGCCTCCTCCATCGAGCGTGCCATGCCTTCGCCGCAACCGTCAGAACGAGACGCCGAAGGTTTGCGGTCTCGCTCCGGTTTGTGGCGGCGGCTTGCGCCAATCTACCCCGATGCATACCTTGCATGGCAGGGGGACAAGGCGGCGTCGACGCCGTAAGTAATAGGTTCCTAAAGCGTGGATGCGGGAAATAACTTTCCTGAACCTGAGAAAGGGGCAAATTTTTGCAAAATAATAATTTGGTTATTGTTGCTGAAATCTATTTGTACATAAACCATCATATGGATTATTTTAGATATCGTGTATAATTTAAATGCGTAATTGCAAAAAATTAAAATCGGTGAATTTTCGCCGGATTCACGACTTTCAGGAAGGCTTTCCGGGCCTCACTCCGCCTGATTCCATGCTCTCTTAATAACGGTTCTATGGCTGACCAGAAATACCCAAAATCTTCAGCAAAGTCCGGGAAGCAAAAGAAGTAAGTCCGAACCCGGAACTTGATCAGCGGATAAACAGCTTTGTAAAATTGGAACGCCAACGCGTTTTCCTGAGTTTCCGGGTTGTCGGTATACCACAAACCGCCTGCCGTCGCGCCGGCCTCGGAAACGCGGCGCCTGCTCTCAGCCGCAGAGAAAATGTCTCGCATAGGGATAAGAGCGGCATGAATTCGGGTCTGCTTGCATTCCAGCGCATTCATCAGCTCATCCGCATACCAGGGAGACTTGATCACGTAGGGGCTGTTTTCAGCGATCAGCGGGCGCTCCAGTCCGGCATATGATATCGGGTCTACAGAGCTAAGCGCCTCTGACACGTCATAGCCTGTGTTGAACCCCAACACCGTAAAAAACTGGATTAGCAATGTCGTACCGGTTCTGCCGGTGCCAGTGATAATAATATGACCGTCAGAAGCATCGGTTCGACTGCGCACTTTTTTCTTGAAAAATCTCATACAAGACAACCTTCAATCCGGTGCTCAAAAAAGACCGCGTCGAACCTCATACGACTAACGGCTCCCCCTAGGGATACGATAAAACGTTGAAGGTTCAACTGCAAAGTCAGGCAGGCCTTGATAAGCGCACAGGCTCAAACCCGGTTGAACTTGGAGCCAATTGCAGCGATGAGCGGGGTCTGTAGCGCCATCCAAAAGTATTGCGGCACATGGAGCAACTGATTTCTTCTCACATAGATACACTCATATGAACCCGAGGTGCTCATGAGCAGATCTGCAGCTGCCATTCCGAAGCAGGGCGTGCTTGCAGCATTACACGAATCCGACACACAGTGGAGCGCAGACCGGACCGGAGCCACATCGAATGGTGGCCATCCTCTTTCGGGAAGAGAAGTTCCGCGATCATATGATCGTTTGAGTTGTCACGCATTTGTGCGCATCTTCTGCGTTTTCGCTGATCGGCTTTCTATTTCGGACATCGCAGTGCGAAAAATAGGTTCAATTTTGCGCCTTTTGCAGGTATCAAATTGATTCTAAAAATCAGATCCCGCAGGTAAATCGATGTACCGTAATTCGGATAAGCCCCAATCAAAAGAGCAGTGGTACGTCAGGAATAATTATGTTTACTTTCCAGTCTTCCTGGCTTTTTTTATTATACTATCTCTGTCGATATCAACTGACGGGTCTCCAGACTTCAAAATATACCATTATTATAATGGGTTTGCCGCTTGGAATGACCGAGCCGGGCTGGATATTGCTCCGGCACAGCTGCAAACCTATTTTTTCAACGGGCTCGATGCCCTCTATTACCTTCTCTTCCGTGACCTCAATGACCACCCGAGGCTTCTGAACGCGATCCTAGCAATACCCTACGGTATAGCCGCCTATTTGGTCATGATAACGGCCTGGAGTTTCCGCTCAAGCGACGGCGCACCCTGGCGACTTCTCTCCATCTTCATTGCGATATACGGGCTTCTCGGGGCCGGAATATACTCTACCTTTCTGACCACGATGACCGACGTGGTCCCAGCGCTGCCGCTTTTCCTTGCGGTGGCTCTCTGGTTTACATGGATGCGGGAAGAGAAGACGGCGCTGCCTCGCGTGCTTTTGCTCGGCGTCATCGCAGGTATATCGGTCGGACTGAAGCTGACACTGGTCCCCTATTTTCTCGGCCTGATGTTTGCAATCCTTATAACGGAAATGGCTTCGCCCAAAGGTGCTGTGGTGAAGGCCCTTCTGTTCTCGGTCTCGGGCTTTGCGCTTTTCTTGATCATCGACGCACACTGGCTTCTGAAGAACTACGCGCAGTTCGGAAACCCGATCTTTCCTCTGATGAACAACGTGTTTAAATCGGACTTCGCGTCGCATGCCAGTTGGACCGATGAACGGTTCAAGCCCGATGGCGTGATACAGGCTCTCTTCTACCCCGCATATTGGGCCTTTCGTGAATCACATGTCGCGATCGAGCTCAACATGCGGGATGCCCGTATATTGATCCTGGTTGTCTCCGCCGTCATTGCACTGGTTGCTGCAATATGGTCCCTCGTGCGCGATCGGAAGTTGGCATTTACTTCAACCTCCTTCAGGATGTTTCTGGCTTTAGCCGTTTTCTGCCTTTTTTCCTATGTGCTTTGGGAAATCGAGTGGTCGATCTATCGCTACCTGACGACAATCGAAGCTTTAAGCGGGATCCTTCCTGTCGTTTTGGTCCAGCGTCTCGTCGCAGGTCGGTCTGTCGACCGAAAGCCCGGCAAAAACTGGCGTGTTGTGGGCGCAACGGTCGGGATGGTCGCCTTGATGGCCTTTGTCATGCACGACACGCATTACCCATGGTGGAGCCGAGCAAAACCATCTGACAAGGTTGTTTCGGTCGAACTCCCCGATATAGAAGACAATGCGATGGTTTTGTTTCTAGATGCCTATGCCTATTCGTGGCTTGTTCCGGAAATGCCTGAAGGCGTGAGGGCCATCGCCGTCCAAAGCAATATTACGAGCCCCGGGCGCGAAGGCAAACTTCAGGAAATGGTCGACAATGCCGTTCGAACTTTTCAAGGGCCATTATGGGGCTTCGAATACCCGGCAGCGTTTAAAGGATCGGCGGATCAAGCACTGGACTACTACGGGCTGGAGCGCACCGATGAGTGCACTGCCTTGGTGTCCAATGTCGATGACGCCCCGTTCGTGCAGATATGTGCGCTTACGCGGCAATCGGATGACCCGTGAAATGGTCGAGTCTAGCATTTAGGCGGTGAGATTACTGCTTTTAGGTAGAGCACCATGAGCATGATTGCGCCATACACTCCCGCCGTGTCTTTCAAGGTGCAAGAGACCGCGTTATGGGATCTGGGAGCACGCCAGGTTTTTGTTGGGACTCATATTGCGTTCCGGACATCACCTGATAAAAGCCGCCGAAGGTCAACTCCAAAGTGTCGGGGGTATCCGTGACAGAAGGTTTTTCAACTCAGGGGGCTATTCCCGTGTCTGTGGCCGTAATTATCCCCTGCTATAACGAAGAGGTTACAATCGGCAAGGTTGTGGCAGACTTCAGGCAGGCTCTTCCGCATGCAACGATTTTCGCCTACGACAACAACTCTACCGACAGAACTAAGGAACTGGCTGCTTCGGCGGGCGCAGTGGTGCGCGATGAGTTCCGGCAGGGCAAGGGCAACGTCGTCCGGCGTATGTTTGCTGATATCGATGCCGATATATATGTGCTGGTGGACGGCGATGACACGTATGATGCTGCATCCGCTCCGATGCTGATCGATAGACTCGCGAGCGAAGGCTTGGACATGGTGAATGGGCGAAGGCTTGGAGGATCAACCGAGGCTTATCGTCGTGGCCATCGGTTTGGCAATGTGATGCTGACATCGCTTGTGCAGTTCGTGTTCGGCCGTGAGTTTGAAGATATGCTTTCGGGCTATAGAGTTTTCTCGCGGCGCTTCGTGAAGAGTTTTCCGGCACTGGCGACAGGCTTCGAAATAGAGACAGAACTGACCGTTCACGCTCTCGAGCTCCGGATGCCGATCAGAGAGATCGGCACACCATACAAGGAACGCCCTGAGGGATCGGTCAGCAAACTCAGAACATTCAGCGATGGCTTCAACATCCTTTCAACCATCTTGCTCCTGGTAAGAGATGAAAGGCCGCTTCAGTTCTTCTCTATCATATCTCTGCTTCTAATTCTTTTGACCGTCGGTATCACTATACCTCTATTTGTTACCTATATGCAGACTGGGCTTGTGCCGCGTCTCCCGACAGCCGTACTTGCAACGGGCACCAGCACTCTTGCCGCACTTTCGTTTTTCTGCGGACTGATATTGAATACAGTTACCCTCGGGCGCAGAGAAGCCAAACGTATGCAATACCTTTCGATTCCTGGCGGACCGATCAAAACGGACGGCCAGAAAAAGCAATGATTTTCCGCTTTGCGATGGTCGGCGCTATTGCATTCGGGGTCGACTGGCTTGTGGTCACTCTTCTGCTTGGGTTAGGGGTCCCATTTCCTGTGGCGAGGGCCGGAAGTTACCTCTGTGCTGCGACTTCAGCCTGGCTGCTGAACCGGATATGGACATTCACCAACAGAAACCAGAACCTTGCCCTGCAATGGTTGAAATATCTTTTCGCAAATTTGATCGGAGGCGCGGTCAACTACACAGTGTCAGTCGGGTTGTCACTGATCTTCCCTTCGTTCATTGGACATCTGCCGGTGTTTGCCCTCCTCGCCGGGACGCTCTCAGGTTTAGCGTTCAACTTCCTTCTTTCCAAGAAGTACGTATTCAACAGTTGAAGTGAATATTTTTCTTGCTGCAGTTCCTCACTTCTCTTCGTTGATTTTGCGGGAATACAGCTCGACGAATAGCGTGTCCTCCTTGCAAGGAGGTCGGCTCATAAGTAATACCAGCTGCCATTGACCTGCAGTGAACCGCGCCGGGTTTGCCGGAGGCCCAACCTCGTGAGAAGTAGGTCTATGACAAGCAAGACGACAAACAAGTTTTCTCGTGAAGTCCGCGCCCGCGCCGTCCGAATGGTGGTCGAGCATGAAGCGGAGCATCCTTCCCGGTGGGCGGCAGTATCTTCTATAGCGGCCAAGATCGGCTGCTCGGCACATACACTCAATGAATGGGTGAAGAAGGCCGAGGTAGATAGCGAGAAGCGCGCCGGTTTGCCGAGTGATGTGACTGAGAAGATGAAGGCTCTGGAACGGGAGAACCGCGAGCTTCGTCAGGCGAATGAGATTTCACGCAAAGACGAAACCATCATTAACGTGAGTGACATGGTTTTTCTCCATGTTCAGCGCCAACTTCAGTTCGCCTTCCAGAAACGCCCGGAATTCCTCACGGATTTCCTCTGCCTGAACTCTGGTTGTTGATTTCTGCTAAGAAGTGACCCACCAACGGCGGCAGTCCACGGTAAAACAGAAAGAACGGTGGGACAGTCATCTCAAAAAGACTTGAAGTTAGATGGTAAATTTCAAAATCCCACTTACATTTAGTTAATTGGTCTTAAAAGATTTACACACTCCGCGTCTGGGCGCCACTTCTTTTGCGATCGTGTCCCATGACGTGGTGTAGCTGGATTTCATAGCCATCGGTGATTTCCGGTAGGGTCGGGTTGCTTAGAACCAACCTTAAGGACACCACCGATGACCGACGACATGATGAACCTGCGCTTGGCTGTTGAGAAGAGCGCTGATGCCGATTTGCTGCGTGAGATGATCGGCTTTGCAGCCGAGAAACTGATGGCGCTGGAGGTGAGCGCGAAGACAGGCGCTGGATACGGCGAGAAGACCACGTTCCGGCTTGCCCAGCGCAACGGCTACCGCGATCGAGACTGGGAAACGCGAGCGGGCACCGTTGAGCTGCGCATCCCCAAGCTTCGCACCGGCAGCTATTTTCCGAGCTTTCTCGAACCACGCCGGATGGCGGAGAAGGCTCTGACGGCGGTCATCCAGGAAGCCTATATCCAGGGCGTTTCGACCCGGTCCGTCGATGATCTCGTCAAAGCCATGGGCATGTCGGGCATCTCCAAGAGCCAGGTCTCGCGACTTTGCGAGGAAATAGACGACAAGGTGAAGGCCTTTCTGGACAGGCCCATCGAAGGAGAATGGCCCTACCTCTGGATTGATGCCACCTATCTGAAGGTCCGACGCGGCGGGCGCATCGTCTCAGTCGCCGTCATCATCGCGGTGGGCGTGAACACCGACGGCCGGCGCGAAGTGCTCGGCATGGAGATCGGAACATCAGAAGCCGAGCCGATCTGGACCGAGTTCCTGCGAAAGCTGACCAGGCGCGGGCTGCGCGGCGTCAAGCTCGTCGTCTCCGATGCCCATGAGGGGATCAAGGCCGCCGTGACGAAGGTGCTTTGCGCCACCTGGCAGCGCTGCAGGGTCCACTTCATGAGAAACGCATTGGCTCATGCCGGAAAGAGCGGGCGGCGCGTCGTCTCCGCCTTCATCGCCACCGCGTTTGCACAGGACACGCCGGAGGCGGCGAGCACCCAGTGGCGCAATGTCGCTGACCAGATCAGGCCGAAGGTGCCGAAACTCGCCACGCTCATGGACAACGCCGAACAGGACGTGCTCGCCTACATGACCTTTCCCAGGCAGCACTGGGCAAAGCTTCATTCGACAAATCCGATCGAGCGTCTCAACGGCGAGATCAAGCGACGCACTGAAGTCGTTGGCATCTTCCCCAACGACGACGCCATCGTCAGACTGGTCGGTGCCTTGCTCCTGGAGCAAAACGACGAATGGGCCGTCCAGAGGTCCCGCTACATGACACTTGAGACAATCGCCACGATGAGCGATGATCCGCTCATCAGCCTGCCAGCAGCAAGCTGACACTCATCCGCCCCTCTGGGATGAGCCGTGGTCGTCTAAGCTACACCACGTCATGGGACACGATCTCTTTTGTCTCGTTGCTGTGATTTCCGCCGTCCGTTTGGCGGACGGGTTCTCTGCGGCCGTGCGTTCTTTCGCGGTGGAGGGAACGCGGCCGGCTTCCGTGCGTTTCCGTGGGGAAGGCGGCAGCGGAGCGCTGTCGCGCCAAACCAGCAACAGCGACAGGAGGATGCCATGCCTGCCATCAATCAGTCCAGAATCCTGATCATGGCCACCCATGGATATGAGCGCTCGGAACTGCGGGTGCCGCTGGACGAGTTGAAGAAGCGCGGCGCCGCGGTCACCGTGGCCTCGCTGGAAAAGGGCCCGGTCAAGAGCTGGGACGAAAAGGACTGGGGCGACAGCGTCGAGGCTGAACTGGCGCTCGAGGACGTCTCAGTCGCCGATTATGACGCGATCGTGCTGCCCGGCGGCCAGATCAATCCGGATGTGCTGCGCACTTCGGAAAAAGCCGTTTCGATCGTCAGCGAATTCGTCTCGTCGGGGCGCGTCGTCGCCGCCATCTGCCACGGCCCGTGGCTTCTGGTCGAGGCCGACGTTCTTAGAGGCCGCGACGCCACGTCCTACCACTCGATCCAGACCGACATGAGGAATGCCGGGGCCAACTGGACGGACAGCGCGGTCGTCACCGACAACGGCATCATTACCTCGCGTTCGCCGAAGGATCTCGAAGCCTTTGTCGCCAAGATCGTCGAGGAGGTCGAGGAAGGCCGCCATGATCGCCGCGCGGCGTAAGCTCGCACGGCAGATCCACACTATCTATTTGTTTTGGCGCAGTTTCGCTTGACGTCAGATGTCTCGATATGACTGCAAGGTACTCTATATCGCCGTCCGGCCTTGAACAGGGTCGGGCGGCATTTTTCTTTGCCTGGCGTCATCCCATTTTGTCTTGCGATCCTCAAACCGTGCCTGGCTGGATTATGGGGGTTCTCAGAACAGGGGTGGCCGGCTATCTTCCGCATAGTTTTGATGTGTTTGTCAGGACATGAGCCCTCGTCGCCGGATGCCGGGACCGGATCGTGGTCCGGGCGAGCCGCTTCGCTGAAACCATGGCCAAGACCATCGCATGATCTCCAGAAAAATCTTCATCTCGGTCGTCTATTTCAAACCGGCTCCGCTGGTAAAGACCGCGTATCTCACCCCGATCCAGGCCGGCCGGGCGCTCGGGCGGTTTCATGTCGAGGGCGCGATCGGGGACGATACCGGCGAGAACAATTCACGCGAGAACCTGTTCTGGAGCGAGCTGACCGCGCTTTACTGGATGCGCCACAATGTGGAGGCCGAATATTACGGTCAGATGCACTATCGCAGGCTCCTTGCCTTTGCCGAGAAGAAGCCGCGCGGCCTTTCATTCGAAGAGATTTCCGATGAAACCTATGAGAAATATGGGTGGCGCGACGACCTGATCGAAAAAGCCTGTGAGAGCGTGGATATCCTGACGCCGCCGGCGCGAACGCTCTATGTTCCGGGCCTGCCGGATGTGATTATGACCGCTTCGGATTTCTTTGCGCATCAACACCATGCAGGGGACATGGCCGTGCTGGAGGATATCGTCAAGGAGCGCGCACCGCACATCTATCCCTATCTCGTGCAGATACTGACCGGACGAAAGCTGTTCTTCAATTCGATCTCGGTGATGCGGCGACCGTTCTTTCTGGAATATGCCGATTTCCTGATCGACATGCTCGAGGCGGCACAGCAGAGGATGGACGTCTCCGGCTATGATTCATACCAGTCGCGCCTCGGCGGGTTCCTGGCTGAATACCTGACCTGTGCCTATGTCGCCTATGCGAAATCCGTCCATGGGGCCAGGGTGCGGGAACTTCCGCTGACCTGGGGCATCAGGGCGCGCCCGCCGGTCTCTCCTCAAAAAGTCCTTCTGGAGGCGCGGCAAAAACGGGATCGGGTGCGCGTCGCCGATCGGGGAGGCAGCGACGCTGATGATGATATCAATGTCGCGCTCGCGGTGGACGATAATTATGTGCCGCACGCCGCCGTCACCATACTCTCGGCCCTCACGACGAGCACAAGGCCTTCGCGCCTGCGTTTTCTTGTCCTGAACGGACACAATATCTCCGCCGGCAATCGCGAAAGGCTCGAGGGACTTGTCAAGGGCGCGGGCGGGCGTATCGATTTCATCGAAATCGATGACCGAGACTTGCGCTGGCTGCCGCTCAACCGTGACTACATCTCGATCGCCACCTATTACCGTCTGGTGATGCACCACTATCTTCCCCCCGAAGTGCAAAAGGTGATCTATCTTGACGCCGATACCGTCATCATCGAGCCGCTGGAGAAGTTGTGGGCGATCGACCTGGAAGGGCATCCCGTTGCCGGCGCCGCCGATGACGCCGGCCTGCCCCAGGCCCGCCGGCTGAGGCTTAACGCAGCGCATCGCTATTTCAACGCCGGGGTCATGGTGTTTGATGTCGCGCGCTTTCGCGAAATGGCGCTGGCCGACGCGATCCTAGAGATCTTTCGCCGCCAGGGTCCCTATATCATTTCGCAGGACCAGGACATTCTCAACATCCTGTTCTGCAATGACACCAAGGAACTGCCGCTGGCCTGGAATGCCGGCACCCGCATCTATCGGTCAAACGCGCTGGAACCGGCCTATAGCGCGGAGGAGGCTTTTGAAGCGGCGCGCTTTCCGGCAATCGTGCACTTCATGGACGCGAATAAGCCGTGGCACACCAAATGTACCCACCCCTTCACCGAATTCTACTGGGATTATCGAAACCAGACGCCCTGGGCTGAAAGCGCCGGACACAAGATCAAACGCAGGCTGATCCAGCGCGTTCGCCGCTGGCTGAGGGCGCCAGACCGTCGCTTCGAGAAACGCATCAAATCGTCCTGAACGCGGGTCTGCCTCAGCCCCCGCCGAGAATCTGCATGATCGTGCGGCGCTTGTGTTCTGCAGGCTGCGGTTTCGCCTCGCCCACATCGGCGGGCGGGGCGCTTTCGCCCTCGCCGAGGCGGCCAAGCAGTTCGACCAGCGTTTTGGGGTTGCCGTCTTCCCCTGCCGCCGGTGCCTGCCGGGGTTTCGGCTCGATCAGCCTGCCGCCGCCGTAAAGCGGTTCGGGCGAAAGGCCCTTGTGGGCACGCGCCATGAAATCGTGCCAGATTTTTGCCGGCAGCTTGCCGCCCGTGACATTGCGCATCGGCGAATTGTCGTCATTGCCGACCCAGACGCCGGTGGTCAGGTTTGCGGTAAAGCCGACGAAGAGCGCGTCGCGGGAGGATTGCGTCGTCCCGGTCTTGCCGGCGACCTGCCAGCCCGGGATCTGCGCCGCGCTGCCGGTGCCCTCGGTCACCACGCGCATCAGCATGGCGTTCATGTTGGCGGCGATCTGCGGCGAGAGCACGCGCGGCTGGCCGGCATGGTCGGCCTGGTAGAGCGTTTTGCCGCCGGTGGTCTCCACCGTCTCGATCACATAGGGCGTCGCCTTGAAGCCGCCATTCATGAAGGCCGCATAGGCCCCCGTCAGCTCGATCAGCGAGACCTCCGACGTGCCGAGCGCGATAGAGGCATTGGCGGTGATATCGGAGGTGATGCCGAGCCTGCGCGCCATGTCGGCCACCCCGCCGGGGCTTGCCTCCATCACCAGTTGCGCGGCAATGGTGTTGACCGAATGGGCAAGCGCCGTCGTCAGCGTCATCGGCCCGGAATAGGTTTTCTCGTAGTTTTCCGGCGTCCAGTCGTCGATGGTGATCGGCGCGTCATTGCGCACCGAGCTTGGCCGGTCGCCGATCTCAAGCGCCGCGGCATAGACGAAGGGCTTGAAGGCGGAGCCCGGCTGGCGTTTCGCCGTCACGGCGCGGTTGAACTGGCTCTTGGAATAGTCGCGCCCGCCGACCAGCGCCCTGACCGCGCCCGTTGCGTCAACGGCCACCAGCGCGCCCTGCTCGACGCGGTCCTTTTTGCCCGAGGCATCGAGGGCAGACTTCAGGCTCTCCTCGGCGTCGCGCTCGAGGCCGGGATCGATCGTGGTGCGGACGACGATATCGGTTGTGATCTCGCCGATCAGCGGCTCGAGCCGGGCCATCACCATGTCGGCGACATAATGTTCCGCGCCCGACCAGTAGCTCGGCGCCCGCGTCGGTTCGCGCGCCATCGCGGTCGCCATGTCGCTGTCGTCGATCATGTCCTGGTCATGCATGGCGGCCAGAACCACCTGGGCGCGCGCTTCCGCCGCTTCCGGGTCGCGGGCCGGCGAAAGCCTTGACGGCGCCTTCAGGAGGCCCGCGAGAAGAGCGGCTTCACCCAGGGTCACGTCGCGGGCGGACTTGTCGAAATAGCGCTGCGAGGCGGCCTCCACGCCATAGGCGCCGGAGCCGAAATAGACGCGGTTCAGATACATCGCAAGGATCTGCTCCTTGGAGTATCTATGCTCCAGCCACAGCGCCATCAGCGCTTCCTGCACCTTGCGCTCCAGCGTCTGTGCGTGGGAGAGGAGCACGTTCTTGGCCAGTTGCTGGGTCAGCGTCGAGCCGCCCTGCACGACATCGCCATGCTGGATATTGGTCACCATGGCGCGCGCGAGCCCGATCGGGTCGACGCCGAAATGGGAATAATAACGCCGGTCCTCGATGGCGACGACCGCCATGGGGATGAAGGGCGACATCTCGTCGATCGATACCGCCTCGCCGCCGGTCGCGCCGCGATTGGCGATCAGCGAGCCGTCATTGGCGACGATCTTGACGTTGGGCGCGCGGTCGGGCACCGCCCATTCGTCAACCGGCGGCAGCTTGGCCCCGTAATAGATGACGATGCCGATGACCAAGACGCCGCCCCAGACAGCGGCGACCATGCCCCAGTAGAGGACGAAGCGCAGCGCGCGCGCCAAAAGGCCCCGCTCGGATGCGCGGGACCGGGCGCTTCTGCCCTTTGCGGCGCCTTTCCGTTTCGCAGGCTTTCGGCCGGCCCCGGCGGGCGTGCCGCCAAGGGTTGGTTCGGTCCTGCTGCGCTTTTTCTTCTTTCCGGCCATGGCGGTGGAACTGCTCACCTTCCGTGTTCGCATACGAGACTAGCCGTGTGCCGTTAAAGTCGCGTGAAAGAGCGGTCCGGCACAATGCCCCGGGCGCAACAGATCAAAGGCAGCGTTAACGTAACCTGAACGCCGCCTCCGGGACCGCCGTTTCACTTCGCCAGCGCGTCGAGAATGCGGATCCAGGAGCGGATGCCCTTGTGAAAGGAACTCAGCTCGTATTTCTCGTTCGGCGAATGGATGCGGTCGTCATTGAGCCCGAAGCCGACGAGCAACGAATCCATGCCGAGCTTCTTCTGGAAATCGCCGACGATCGGGATCGAGCCGCCCATGCCGATGACGACGGCGGGTTTCGGCCATTCCTCGGACAAGGCCTGCTGCGCCTTTTTCAGGAAAGGGGCGTTGTAATCGAGATGAATGGCCGGCGAGCCGCCATGGGGATGGAACTCGACCTTGCAGTCTTCCGGAATTTTCGAGCGGACATAGCTCCGGAAACTGTCGCGGATCTTGGCCGGGTCCTGCGTGCCGACGAGGCGGAAGGAGACCTTTGCCGAGGCCCTGGCCGCGATCACGGTCTTGAAGCCCTCGCCGGTATAGCCGCCGGTAATCCCATTCACTTCCGCCGTCGGCCGGGTCCAGGTGAGTTCCAGCACCGAGCGGCCCTTTTCGCCGGCAGGCTTGGAAAGGCCGATCTCGCCCAGAAAACGCTGATCTGATTCGCCGAGCTGCTCCCAGCTCTTCTTGACCTCTTCCGGCGTTTCCTCGACCCCGTCATAAAAGCCTGGAAGGGTCACACGGCCGGTCTCGTCGTGAAGACCGGCAAGGATATCGGCGAGGATATGGATCGGGTTCGCCGCCGCGCCGCCGAAAAAGCCGGAGTGAAGATCGCGGTCGGCCGCGGTGATCACCACTTCGTCGCCGACAAGGCCGCGCAACGTCGCGGCGATGGCCGGCGTTTCGCGGTCCCACATGCCGGTATCGCAGACCAGCGCGAAATCGGCCTTGATCAGGTCGCCATGCTCCTCGATGAAGGCCGGAAGCGACGGTGAACCGGATTCCTCCTCGCCCTCGAACATCACGGTGATCTTCACCGGAAGCTCGGCATTTTCCTCGCGATAGGCGCGGCAGGCCTGAAGGAAGGTCATCAACTGACCCTTGTCATCGCTGGTGCCGCGCCCGGTGATGATCTTGCGGCCATTGCCGGCATCGCGGATTTCCGGCGTAAACGGATCGCTTTCCCAAAGCTCCAGCGGATCGACCGGCTGGACGTCGTAATGGCCGTAAAACAGCACATGCGGCGCGCCTTCCGGCGCGTTTTCCGAGGTGCCGACGACCATGGGGTGGCCCTTGGTGGTGTAGGCGATGGCGGAAAAGCCGAGCGTTTTCAGTTCGCCCACCAGCCAGTCGGCGGCTTCGGCACAATTCTTCCGGTAGGCCGGGTCGGTGGAAATCGAGGGAATACGCAGGAGCGCGAACAGCTTGTCGAGGCTGGAGGGCAGGTTGTCGTCAGCGCGCTTCAGGAGCGTTTCAAGTTCGGTCATGGGAGGTCCTCGGTCTTTCACGAATGATGTGCGCGGACCATAGGCCAAGCCGGGGCAGTTTGGAAATACACGATTGCAGGAATGCGGGGCGGGGTTGGAAGCGGGGCAAAAAATAAGCCGCCATGGCCTGGAGGGGGGCTGGCCATGGCGGCTGCTTTTTGGGACAAAGGCCGGAGAGGGGGGATGGAGCCTTTGTCCTGTTGTCTGACGAGGCGGGGGACGAGCCTCCATCAGGCATCGGCGCTAACGTGCGCCGCTGAGACGTATTTGTACCTCGAAATGTGTCGATT